>RFHE01000354.1 GCA_003696445.1 Calditrichota bacterium
GCCAGACCCAGCGTACGGCGCCGTTTGTACCACCGATTGTAATCCCGGTAATTGCTTTCGATGGCCTGAGGATCGGTACTGGCAAGGTAATCGTCGTGAGCTTGCTTTTCCAGAACCCAGCTGACCCCTGTGGCCAGTCCGGTGACCAGAAAGGCCGAACTGAACAACAGGCCACGGTGCTTTTGCCCCTTAAAGCGCTGACCCCAGCCGGGGAAAATTGCTGAACGCCACAACGCATCCACCCGCGGATCCCGCACCACCACGTAACGCACAAACGGCGCATCGGTGGGCTGAGCGGTGACTCGGGCCGCCCAGCGGGCTTTCAGCTCCTCGAAGAAGGCGATGATCTTGGGCGAAACGGTCACCGGGTCCAGTTCGAACTGCGGATCCAGGGAGAGCAGGGAAAGGAAATGACTGCGCGCCGAATCCACCTGCCCCAGGGTGTAAAAACTGAGGGCCATGAACTGGTGAATTTGCTTTAATTGGTCCAGCGTCAGATTACGCTCGCTCTGTAACAGGGCGCGGCCCCGTTCCACCACCTGTTCGAATTGAAGGGCGCGGTAAAGTTTTTCGATCTCGGCGGCCGGATGCCGGTCCTGTTGGGCGGCGGTACCGGAAAGGACCCACACAAGCAGCAAGAGCAGGGGTAGCTTATTTAACATAGATCACCTTCTGTTGCCGCGTCCATCCCCGGCCACGCAACACGGCCAGGTAAATGCCCGAGGCCAGCGGCTGGTTGGTGCCGGAACGGGCCTCCCAGCGAAACTGGTGGACGCCCGGAGAAAGCTGGCCGCGGAAAATTTCCTGAACCGGTCGCCCAAGCAGATCGTAAACCACCAGGCTGACCTTCTGGGTGCGGTTTACTTCCGCCTGAAGGGTTACCCGGCCATTAAAGGGGTTGGGATAAGCTTTCAACAGCGCAAAGCTTTGCACCGGGCTGGGTGCAGGCGGTTGGGGTAGGGTGGTCAGGGTGGAGTCCGAGTAAACTTCCACCAGCGTGGTGGGCTGGTTCTGGCCTGCGGGAATGCCGCCAGCCACGTAAATTTTTCCCTCCCACAGAGCGGCGGCGATCGCTTTGCGCGGTGTGGGCATGGGAGGTGCCGAGTGAATGGTCCCGGTGCGCAGATTCAGAATTTCGACGCGGTTGGTAGCACCGCCCAGGGTTTCTCCACCGATCAGGTACAGGCTATCGCCGGCTTGGACGCTGGCGCCTGCGCCGCGGGCTTCGGCCAGCGGCGTGCCCGGCTGCCAGACAAAGCCCCAGTTGTCGATCAGCCGAATGCGATGGCCGGTGGCGGTAGGCCCCAGGTAGAAGCCCCCCAGCATAAAAATTGTGGAGTCCCGAACCCCGGCAAATGCCGAAACACGCAATTCCACCATCTCCGAATCGCTTTTTTCCCAGTCGTTGCCGGTAAAATATTCAATTTCCTTGACAAATTCGTATTCTTTCTCCAACCCGGCAAATACACAGATGGCATTTTGTAGAATCACCGCACTGTGGCCGGCCCGCTTTTCGCGCATTTCCTGCGCGGTGGTCCAGCTGTTTTGCACAGGATCGTAAACCTGCACGTCCTTAATCGCATTGTCTCCACCGTCTCGGCCGCCCATCAAGTAAATTTTCCCCTGATAAACCACTGCGGCCGCATCGGCCCGGGGAATGTTGAACGGGGGAACTACACCGGGGTCCCATTGCCCGGTTGCTGGATCAAACCGTTCCACGCTATTCAGCAACGTGCCGCCGGTAGTCATCCCACCCAGCACGTAAATATAGCCATCCAGCGCCACTGCCGAGGCCCCGGCCCGGGGGGTGTGCAGGGAGGGTCCTGTCGTCCAGCTCCCTGCCCACAGGCCCAGTGTGACCATCAAAACCGGCAGCCACATCTGGAGCAGTGTGTGTCTGAGATTCATCTTCGTCCCTGGTGTTTTTATTCCAACCAAAGTTTAAGTCAAATTTTGTGCCATTATGGCCGCTGCCAAAGGGATATCTGGCGGTAAAGGGTGTCTCCGGCCGCGATTTGAATCCGCCCCTCCCAGGGAGGCAGTTCCGGATTCTCCAAACGCAACTGATGGATGCCCGGCGACAGCTTGATTGGTTCGCTCAGCGGCGTGGTGTCCATCAGGCGGCCATCGACAAATACCCTGGCCCAGGGCACCACCTGCACCATCAAAAATCCGGTAGCTGCTTTCAGGCGTACCCGCAGTGTATCGGTGCTCCCAGGCTGTAGCTGAAGCACCGTTTGAAAAGGCTGGTAATCGGGATTTTTCAATTCCAGCTGATGGGAACCGGCCGGCAGGATTAGGGGATCGTTCAGCGGCGTGGTGCCGCGATGTTGTCCGTCCACATACACCTCCGCCCAGGGCAGGCAGGAGATCCAGAGCCTCCCAAAATCGGTGCTGGGAGCAGGTACCTGGCGTTCGGTTGCCGGCCCGGCCGGTTTGGCCTGCCCAGGGGTGGCGGCCTTGTTGCCGGAAACCGATCCGGCTTTCGGCTGCCGGACAGGCGGTTGTTTTGCTCGGTTTTGATTGCCGGCAGAGGCACCTGCTGAGGGCTGCCGGTGGTTTTGTGTCCTAATTCCGGCTCCGGATGGTCCGTCTCCGCGAAGAGAACCGGTGACCGCGCTGGTTTCTGCCGGCAGGGATTGGGACAGGTCGATCGGCTTTTCGGGCGGAGTAGGCGTTTTTTTCTCCGGCTGCAGGGCCAGCCACAGGGCAATCAGGACCAGCCCGACCAGGCCGATGGCCAGCGCCCAGCGCTGGTGTGCGCCTGTTTGTTCGGTTGTGCGTGTCTCCGCGCCCGGCGAAGCCAGCGCCACATGCGACGGCGGGCGGGTAAAGCCCTCCGGGGCCTGGAGGAATTGCTGCAGAATTTCCGGAGCGTGGGCGCGCTCGGCAAACAGCGGCATCTGCAGCACGGTTCGGACCGATTCCGGTCGCCGGCCGGGGTCCCGATCCAACAGGTGATGCACCAGCCGGCACCACTCTTCCGGCAGGTCGGGCCGCAGATCGGCCAGTGGAGCCGGCTCCAGGGAAAGTAGGTTCTGAATGGTCTGGGCAAAGTTGGTGCCCAGAAAGGGATTCCGGCCGGTACATAGTTCGTAGAGGGTAATCCCTGCGCTGAACAGATCGCTGGCCGGGGTGAGTGGCTGGCCCACCGCCTGCTCCGGGGACATGTAGCCCGGGGTGCCCACCGTGCCACCCTGTTCGGTAATGCCGGGTAAATCGTTGATGGTGGCCAGGCCAAAGTCGGTGAGCTTGACCACCCCGTCCCGGCCGATCATGATGTTGGCCGGCTTCAAATCCCGATGAATGACCCCCTGCTGGTGGGCGTAGGCTAGGGCTTGGAAAACCTGGCTACCGATAGCCAGGATGACCGGCCAAGGCAGGGGATGATGGCGTTCGATGAACCGGGCCAGATTTTCCCCCTCGATGAATTCCAGCACCAGGTAAAACGCCCCTTCAGCCGTCCCAAAATCCAGCACGGTAACAATATTGGGGTGTTTCAGCCGGGCACAGATTCGAGCTTCCCGCCGAAACCGGGCTACTAGATCGGCCTCCTGCTGCCACTGCACGTTGAGCACTTTCAGCAGCACAGGGCGTTCCAGCGCGGACTGGGTGGCCAGATAAACGGTGGTGATCGGCCCCCGGGAGAGCTCCCGTTCGATGCGGTAGCCTTTAATGATCATGCTGAATCATGCCCCAGCTTTTCAATTGATATTGCAGCCAGCGCCGGGAAACCCCCAGGATTTCGGCGGTTCGGGTGCGGTTGTGACCGGTCATTTCCAGGGTCTGCAGCACTACATCCTTTTCGATTTCTTTCAAAGTTTTGCCGATCACAATGGCCTGGCGCGGCCGGTCCAACTGAAACAGATCGACCCCGATGACCGGGCGGCGGGCCAGGATGACTGCCCGTTCGATGGCGTTTTCCAGCTCGCGAACGTTGCCCGGCCAGTGGTAGTTGAGTAGATAGTCCAGAGCTTCCTTGGTAAAGCCGCTCACGTGCTTGCGATTGCGGGCGGCGTACTTCTTCAAAAAGTGTTCGGCCAGCAGTGGGATGTCCTCCCGGCGTTCTCGCAGAGGCGGTAGCACAATCTTGATCACGTTGAGACGGTAATACAGGTCTTCGCGAAACCGGCCCGCTTCTACCTCTTTCCACAGTTCCTTGTTGGTGGCCGCCACTACCCGCACATCCACCTTTCGGATGCTGGTTTCCCCGATGCGTTTCACCTCGCCTTCCTGCAGCACCCGAAGCAGCTTGGTTTGCATGGTGGGGGGGATTTCAGAGATCTCGTCCAGAAAAATGGTACCGCCGTGGGCTTCCTCGAATAGTCCCTTCTTGTTTTCCACAGCGCCGGTAAAGGCGCCTTTCTTGTGCCCGAACAGTTCACTCTCCAGGAGATTCTCCGCCAACGAACCGCAAAAGATGGGGATGAAGGGCTTTTCCACCCGGTCGGAATGGCGATGGATGGCGCGGGCGATCAACTCTTTCCCGGTGCCGCTTTCGCCTTCAATGAGTACGGTAGCCGATGTAGGGGCCACATCCCGGACCATCTGGAGAATGTGCTGCATGTTGGGGCTCCGGCCGATAATTTCGGGAAAGAGCGTTTCTACCTGGATTTGTTTTTTAAGGCGTGTATTCTCGGCCTGCAGCTTTTCCACCAGGCGCACCTGTTCCAGCACGATGCTGGCCTGGCGGGCAAAGGCCTGTAGAAACTGAAGGCTGCTCTCATCAAAACGGCGCTTGCCGGCCCGGCTGTCCATGTAAATGGCTCCGATGGTCTGATCGTTGTGAATCATCGGGGTGCAGATGACCGACTGGATGTTCTGCAGGACGATGGATTCGGCACCGGAGAAACGCTGGTCGGCCTGCGCATCCAGGGTTACAATGGGTTCTCCGGATTCCAGCACCCGATTGACCACGCTTTTGCTCAATTCCTGAATGGAAGCAATGGATTGCTGGCTGATGTTGCGCGCGGTGACCGCCTGAAAGTGATCCGGGTCCTCTTCCGAACGCAATAAAATAAAGCCCCGCTCCGCCCCCAGGGCCTGCATGGCGATATCCATGATCCGCTCCAGCAACACATCGCTTTTGGGCATGGTGTTCATCTGCTGGGCTATCTCCAGCAAGGCCTCAAATGGATTGTCTAAAAACCGACTCATAAAGCCCTCCGTTTTTTCAAGGTACCCGAAACACCCCTTCCCGGGATCGACTGGTGTTGCCCAGATTGTCCACAATAAACAGCACCCACAGGTAATCCCCGCTGGTGAGGGGGGTGGTGAGGGTGAATCGGGTACTGTCCGGACTGATGGGTTCGAACGTGTCCAGCAGGGTGGGCAGCCCCAGATTGACCCTGTGCAGGTCGATGCGCAAATGGAAAGGGAAGGGCAGCGCCAACGGCTGCCAAGTTAGATCGACTGGAAATTGATTGACCGTGCTGAGTCCCGCCGGGCTGACGATGGTCGGGATGGTTTCGATGATCCGGCTGATGAACAAGGGAGCGGCGGTGATCTCGTTGCCGGCCACATCGATTACGTGCAGCTGGAAGGCTTTGCCGACCATCCGATGCAGAGAGCCCCCGGGCAGCTGGGCGGCCGTTCGCTGAACGGAATACAATCCCTGCCGGCTGTTCCGGGCATTCTGGAAAACCAGCGTATCCAGAAATTGCTCGCCACTAATGTCGTACCAAGCCAGGGCAATATCCTGAAGGCCGTCCGGGTCGGAAATGTAGGCGGAAAGCGTGTACTGATACAGATCATCCGGGGGGAATGAACGGGCCACATGGTGGGTGGTTAGGCTCAGGCTGTCCACCACCGGCAGGGCATCCAGGAAAACCGAAATCACCTGATGGCTATTGACCGTGACCTGCTCGGTATCCGGGGCAAAGCCGGGGTGGGCTGCCGTCAGCGTATAGGTTCCGGGAGCCAGCCCCTCGAATTGAAAACTGCCGGTGGCATCGCTGCGCGCCAGCCGGCCGCCGGGCGATAGGGTCACCGTGGCTCCCACCAGGGGTTGTCTTGGCGGATAGAGGGTGAGCACCTGGCCGGACAGGGAAGCATTATTGGGATTGATTGCCGGATCCAGGGGATTGTCCCGCGGCGCATCTCCCAGGCAGCCCAGGCTCCACACCAACCAGCAAGCGGAAAAAAAAGCGAATAACCACTTCACCCCAATGCCTCAATTGAATTTGCAAAATTTAGGCAGTAGTTGTGCAAATTTGCAAAGGGTTAGCACATTTTGCACACCTGTTTCCCGTTGGGAAGTGGTTTCAGGTTGGAGCGTCCATGAGATGCAGCCCTTTTCCCCGCGGGAGGTTCGAGACCTTCTCAGGTTCAGGTGGTCTTCCGGTTGTCCCTGGCCTACCCTGTAACCGGCGAGTCCTGTAAGTTGCCCTCACGATAAGACCGCCGGTTTGCCCTTCCCATGCCAGGAGAGCTCGGTTCTGGACACCTCCTTTTGGAATTTGTTTTACAGAAGGGCCGTGTTATATTTTTTAATTTCCAAACCAACAACCAAGCCGGAGAAAACATGAACATTCAAATGGTTGACCTGATTCGCCAGTACCAGGGGTTAAAGGAGGAGATTGACGAAGCCGTTGCAAGGGTGCTGGCCTCGGCACGTTATATTAACGGGCCGGATGTGAGTGCATTTGCCGAAGAGGTGGCTCGTTACCTGGGCGTGGGCTACGCCATTCCCTGCGCCAGTGGAACCGATGCGCTTCAGATTGCCATGATGGCGCTGGAGATCGGCCCGGGCGATGAAGTGATTACCAGTCCGTTTACCTTTATTGCCACTGCTGAAACCATCGCCCTTTTGGGTGCCAGGCCGGTTTATGTGGATATCGATCCGGTGACCTTCAATCTGGATCCGGCCCACCTCGAAGCCAAAATTACCGAACGGACGCGGGCGATCATCCCGGTGCACCTGTACGGTCAGCCGGCGGATATGGATCCGATTCTGGAGATCGCTCGCCGGCACAAGCTGCGTGTCATTGAGGATGCCGCCCAGGCGCTGGGGTCTCGCTACAAGGATCGCAAGGTCTGTACGCTGGGCGACCTGGCCTGCATCAGTTTTTTTCCCAGTAAAAATCTGGGAGCGGCGGGAGATGCCGGAATGGTGGTGACCAACGACGCGGCGCTGGCGGAAAGGGTTCGCATGATTGCCAATCACGGCTCGCGGGTGCGTTACCATCACGAGATCCTGGGGGTCAACAGCCGCCTGGACACCATTCAGGCGGCCATCCTACGGGTCAAATTGCCCCATCTGGACGAATGGAATCGCCGTCGCCGGGAAGCCGCCGTGGCTTATAACAAGGCCTTTTCTCAACTGCCGGTCACGCCGCCGATGGAGCAGACTTACAGCTATCACATTTACCATCAGTACACCATTCGCACCGATCGGCGGGATGCGCTGCGCGAGCATCTGAAGGAGCGCGGCATCCCCACGGCCGTACACTACCCGATGCCGTTGCATCTGCAGCCGGCTTTTAAGGAACGGTTTGGTTACCGGGAAGGCGAGTTTCCCATGGCGGAGAAGGCGGCTCGCCAGGTGCTTTCGCTACCCATGCATCCGGAACTTAGCGGAGAAGAAATCGATTTTATTGTGCAGGCCATTGCTCAGTTTTTTAACGCGTAAGGGAAAAGATCGACCATGTTGGATCTCAAATTCATACGGGAAAACCCGGAGCTGGTTAAGAAAGGGCTCAAGGCCAAAGGGGAGCGTGTGGACCTGGATGCCCTTCTGGAACTGGATCGGGAGCGGCGCAAACTCATCCAGAGGGCTGAGGAACTCAAACACCGGCGCAATCAGTTGAGCGAGGAGATTGCCGCGCGTAAAAAGAGCGGGCAGGATGCCGCTGAGCTGATTGCCGAAACCCGCAGCATCAGCGCCGAGATCAAAGCACTGGATGCCCGGGTCA
>RFHE01000355.1 GCA_003696445.1 Calditrichota bacterium
AGCGTTCCCTTCATGAGTTCGGCATAATCATCCCAGGCGGGCAATTGCCATACCCGCTCTCCGGAAATTTGCCCGGCCTCGCGGAATTCTTCGGCCAGGTCATCCCGGTTGGTCACCAGCCCGGCGGCCATGTGCCCTAAGGCAACGATAATCGCGCCGGTCAGTGTTGCCAGATCCACAATAATATCGGGGCGGTAACTTTTGGCCAGGTAGCTGAGGGCATCGGCCAGGATGAGCCGGCCTTCAGCATCGGTGTTCAATATCTCGATGGTTAAGCCGCTATAGCTTTTCACCAGGTCGCCCGGCCGTGAGGCTTTCCCGGAAGGCAGATTTTCTACGAGGGGAAGGGCGGCAATCAGGTAAACCGGCAATTTCAATTCCGCCACCAACCGCATGGTGGCCAGCACGGCTCCAGCACCGGACATGTCGTACTTCATCTCGTCCATGGACTTGGAGGGTTTAATGGAAATACCTCCGCTATCGAATGTGACACCTTTGCCCACCAGCCCGATGGCTGTGCTCACCCCTTCCGGCCGGTATTCGATAATGGCCAGGTAAGGGGGATTCTGGCTGCCGGCAGCCACCGCCAGCAGGGCATGCATGCCTTCCTTCTCCAGGTCTTCCCGGTCCAGAATTTTAATCTTCCATTGGGGATATTCCTGAGCCAGCTGGCGAATCTCCTCCACAAACCGCTGGGGGGTGAGAACATTACCAGGCATTTCGGCCAGCCAGCGAGCATAATTCACACAGGCGGCCAGCCGGTTTCCCTCTTCCACCCATTGCATCAATTCATCACCGGCGCCCGGATACAGCAGGACAGCTAGGCTGAGGTGAAATTCTTCCTCCTTTTCGCCTTCGGTTTTGAATTCGGTGATGCGGTAGGCGGCTGTGCCCATGGCGGCCACCACTTCCGGAAAAAAGATGGCGCTTTCCTTGGGAATGGGTAGCTCGTTGTCCCAGTACACTGCCGGCTGGTCCATGCGCAATAGTTCGGCCACCTTTACCACCCGGCCAAACAGGCGGCGGGCTGTTTCCATGTCCCAGTCGCTGATTTTTCCGGCACCAATCAGAACCAGAAAAGGAAAATTGGGCACAGGCACCGGATACAGCCGATATTCCTCCAGTTTGGCCGTAAAGTGGCTGGCATCCATCAAACCGGCCAGATCCACATTATGCTGAGCGAGCATCTCGGCAATCCGGGTGGGGAGGCGTTTTTCATCCTGAAAAACGGGGATAAATAAAACCGGGGCTTTCCATTCGCTCAAATCCCCCCGGAAGGCTTGCACGGTAAACATGGTCGTTTCCCTTTCTTGATTACAGGCCGAATTTCGAAAACATCCGACCCTTGCCGGGCTTCATGAAAAAATCTGCCCCTGGCCGATGAACCGCCCACCGATGAGCAAACGGCTGGGAATTATTTGTTTTGCCAGGGGAAGTTGGGGCCGGTGTAGATTTTTTCCTTCCGCCGGCGCTCTACCAGTTCCTGTTTGTAATTGCGCCAGCTATCGGTTTCCACAAGCCGCTGAATCTTCATGACGGCATCGATCACGGCTTCCGGACGTGGCGGGCAACCGGGAATGTACACATCCACCGGAATGAATCTGTCGATACCCTGCACCAGGGTGTAAGTGTCAAAGATCCCGCCCGAACTGGCACAGGCGCCCATGGAGATACACCATTTGGGCTCGGGCATCTGATCCCAGATGCGTTTGAGGATGGGCAATTCTTTGATGGCAACCCTTCCCGCCACTATCATCAGGTCGCACTGGCGGGGGGTAAAGCGAATGGCTTCGGCGCCAAATCGAGCCAGGTCGAAACGCGAAGCCAGTGTGGCCATCAGTTCTATGGCACAACAGGCCGTGCCAAAAGGCATGGGCCACAGGGAGTTCTTGCGTGCCCAGTTTACCAGTTTATCTACCCGGGTGGTAATGTAGCTTTTGCCGCCCAACATTTCAGCCATATATGCCTCCTACGGTTTTTGCGGATTGGTTGGCCGCACATCGATTTCGCTGAGCATGGTTCGCTCCGGAAGGGCATAGGCCAGATATGCAGCCCGGGCAATATCTTCCGGCTGGATCATGCTCTCCCGACGCGGCGCAGTGGGCAGTTGCCCGGCCATATCGGTATCCACGCTACCGGGAAAGATGGTGACCACGCGGATGTTGTGTTCCCGAACTTCCATCATCAGCGACGCCGCCCATCCCCGCAGCGCCCATTTACTGGCTCCATAACCGGTTCCATTCTTGAAGCCGTTTTTCCCGGCCAGCGAGGCAATATTTATGATAGTGCCCTGCTTGCGTTCAATCATGGATGGCAGAATCTTCTGGGTCAACAGAAAGATGGCCCTCATGTTCACCTGCATCATCTCGTCAAATTCTTCGATGCTCAACTCCAGGAATGGCTTCAGGTACAGCACGCCGGCATTGTTGACCAGAACATCCACCTTCCCCCATTGAGCCAGGGCTGTGCTGGCCAGATTGTCGATATCGGCATCGCGCCGCAGGTTGGTGGGAACAATCAGCGTAGGGCTGCCATACTGATTGCGAATCAGGCTGGCCGTCTCCTCCAGCTTCTCGCGATTTCGGGCGGCCAGAATGCAGGCAAAACCCTCGCTGGCAAATTTCAGGGCAATGGCCCGCCCGATTCCTCGACTGGCTCCTGTAATTAGAACAACCGGATTGTCCATGTTCAGCTCCTCATCCTGAAAGGTTTATTTTATGAACGGAACGGATTGAGAGCAACGGCAATTTGAGATTTCTCACCAGATCCGCACAATTTCGGATACCTGAAAGACCGGTGGCACGGTAAGGTTCAGGGTAGGCTCCCGGTACAACTGGGGCGGAATGCCAATGTCGGCCAGATACAGTTCCCCGATGTAGTGCTGAGCACCCTGTTTCAGGAAACCGGCTTTGGGCATGGCCAGGGTCAGGGTTGCGCTGGCCTGAACAACCGGCGAATAAATGGCCCCTTTACTGG
>RFHE01000356.1 GCA_003696445.1 Calditrichota bacterium
CGGAATGCCCACAGCCAGCTGAACAGGCTTCGGTTGAACCGGGGCTGGATGTAAAAGGGACTGTCCGGATTCATCAGCCAGCGCAGGCCGCGGGCGACAATGCCCGGGGAGGCCAGGGGAACAAAGTGGCTGGGAACAATCAGCCCGGCATTGCCCCAGGAACAGCGCTGCTCGGGGGGTTCCCGGTCCACCACGGTCACCTGCAGGCCCGCCCGGCTCAGATAATAGGCGCAGGACAGCCCGATGACGCCGCCGCCCACCACCAGCACCTCGGTCCGGGTTCCAGGCCGGTTAGCTGCGGATTGCACAACCGCCTCGTCCATCAGAGCACCTGAAATCCATGCGCGTAGGGATCCCGGCTGTCGATGAAAATGGTGTTGTAGCCGGTAATGCGGGCCCACCCTTCGATGGAAGGCACGATGGCTTCCAGATCGCCCACCCGGGATTGTGCTTCCACCCGGCCCACAAACAGGCTGCCGATAATGCTTTCGTGCACGAACCGATCCCCGGGTTTCAGGCGCCCGCGTGCGGCCAGTTGGGCCATGCGGGCCGAAGTCCCCGTTCCGCAGGGTGAGCGGTCGATGGCTCTCTCGCCGTAAAATACAGCATTTCGCGCGTGGGCTTCCGGATGCCTGGGCCGGCCGGTCCACTGCACGTGCGAGAGGCCCTGGATTCGAGGGTCGGCTGGATGGACAAACCGGTGCTTCTCGTTCAATTGCTGCCGAACCAGCGGACTGAGTCGCAGCAGGTCGTCCACCCGGAATTGATCCAGATCCCGGTAGGCTCCCTGCGGTTCAATGATGGCGTAAAAATTCCCCCCGTAAGCCACATCCACCCGCAATTCTCCAAGCTCGGGAAGGGTGATTTTCAGATCCCGGGCATAAAGAAACGAGGGGACGTTGACGATGCGCACCGACTGAACGTGTCCGTTTTCCATCTGGTAATGGGCTTCTACCAGTCCGGCGGGCACTTCCAGGACCAGTTTGCCCGGGGTTCTGGGCGTTACCAGGCCTTCTTCCAGCAGCACGGTCACCGTGCCGATGGTGCCATGGCCGCACATGGGCAGGCAACCGGAGGTTTCGATGAACAGCAGAGCGACATCGGCTTCCGGGTGAGAGGGGGGATAGGGAATGCTGCCGGACATCATGTCGTGGCCGCGGGGCTCAAACATGAGTCCTGTCCGGATCCAGTCGTAGCGGGCCAGAAAATCGAGCCGTTTTTCGGCCATGCTGGCTCCCTGAAGGGTTGGTCCGCCACCCACCACCACCCGGACGGGATTGCCGCAGGTGTGTGCATCGATGCAAAAGAAGGAATGTCTGGCCATGTCGATTTGCTCCCCTGAAAAGGACCGGTGAATGTTTTCGTCGATAGCTGGTTTCACGCTTTCTTGTTTGCCAACTGTCGCCAGCGTGGCCAATGCTTTGGTGACGCCGGACGTTAACGGTAATCGAGGGCTTGCCGGGCCAGCGCTTCCAGGTAGTCGATCAGCTGATCGGAGGCCTGTTCGGCGGCGTTGCCGTTGCCCTCGGTCACCGCTGCCATCAGCGCCAGGTGGTGTTCGGCGGCCGGCTGGACATCCCTGCCGTGGCTGTAAAAATACCAGAACCTGCGGCAGTGGGTGTGCAGCGGGGCTGCCGCCCGGGAGGCGAACGGATTGCGACAGGCCTCTTCCAGCAAACGGTCGAACTGATGGTCCAGGCGCATGTAGGTTTCCAGGTCCACGCTGCTGGCACTTTGCTGCATCCGGTCGGCCAGTCGGCGCAGGGCTTCCCGCTGGGCCGGCGTCGCCCGGAGCGCCGCCTTTCCGGCGATCAGCCGATCCAGAACCCGGCGGGTTTCCAGCAGGGCCAGCATCTGCCCGGCGTGAATCTCGCTGACCAGAACCCCCCGGCGGGGCAACATGACCAGCAATTGCTGATCGACCAGCCGTTGCAGCGCCTCCCGCAGGGGGGTTCGGCCGATGCCGATCCGGGCAGAGAGCTGCTGCTCAGAGAACACTGTGCCCGGCGGCAATTTCAGGGTCACAATCATCTCTTCGATTACGTCGTAGGCCTTCTGGGCCAGACTGGCCGGGGTACTGGTCAGCGCTTCCGAAACGGTGCTCATGGTCCTCTCCTTACCAGCGGGTGTAACAGGTCTTGACCGTGGTGTAGAACTCCACCGCATAACGACCCTGTTCGCGGGTGCCGAAACTGGAACCTTTGGTGCCGCCGAAGGGCACGTGGTAATCCACGCCGGCGGTGGGCAGATTGACCATGGCCAGTCCGGCCCGCACATGCCGGCGAAAATGGTGAGCTGCCTCCAGGAAGGCGGTGCAGATGCCGGCCGACAGGCCGTACTCGGTATCGTTGGCCACGTTCAGGGCTTCCTGGTAATCTTCAACCGGAATCAAGGTAGCCACCGGACCAAAAATTTCCTCCCGGTTGATGCGCATCCCATTGTGAGTTTCGGTAAACAGGGTTGGTTCAAGGTAATAGCCGGGTTTGTCCAGTTCCAGGCGTTTACCGCCGGCAGCCAGGGTGGCGCCTTCCTGCCGGCCCAGTTCGATGTAATGGAGAACCTTGTTCATCTGGGCCTCGTCGATAACCGGCCCGATGTCGGTCTCCGGGTCCAGCGCGTCGCCCACCCGCAGCTTTTTCATTCGCTCGATAAGGGCCTGCTTGAAGCGCTGGTAAATGCCCCGGGTCACGATGATGCGGCTTGAGGCGGTGCACCGTTCTCCAGCGGAGAAGAAGGCGCCGTTGACGGCGATTTCCACGGCCTGTTCCAGGGGCGCGTCGTCGAGCACGACCAGGGGATTCTTCCCACCCATTTCCAGCTGGACGCGCACCAGGCGCTCGGCGCACATCCGGGCGATTCGCCGGCCAATCTGAAAGGATCCGGTAAAGCTGATGCCGCTGATGCCCTTCTGTTCGACCAGGGTTTGCCCGACGCGGCTCCCCCGGCCCATGACCATATTGAACGCGCCGGCGGGCAGGCCGCATCGGCTCAGGATTTCGGCCAGCATCCAGGCGGAGGCGGGGGCCTGTTCGGCAGGTTTAAAGACCACTGCATTGCCGAAAGCCAGGGCTGGCGCGATTTTCCAGGCCGGGATGGCGATGGGGAAGTTCCAGGGCGTAATCAGGGCGACCACGCCCAGCGGTTCCCGGCGGATGTCCACCTCCACGCCCGGGCGCACCGAATCCAGATGTTCGCCGGCCAGGCGCAGCGCTTCGCCGGCAAAAAATTTGAAGATCTGTCCCGCGCGGGCCACCTCGCCCATCCCTTCGGCCAGGGTTTTCCCTTCCTCCCGGGAAAGCAGGCGGCCCAGCTCCTCCTTTCTGGCCAGAATTTCGCTGCCGGCCGCATCCAAAACGTTGAATCGTTCCTGAGGGGTGCTCTGCGCCCACTCCGGCGCCGCCTTCAGCGCCGCCTGCACGGCCAGGGTTACCTGCTCCGGAGTCGCTTCGGCAAATTCGCCGATTTGGTCCCGGGTGTCCGAGGGATTGAGGTTGACCAGTGCCTGGGGTGAATCCACCCACTCTCCGTTGATGTAGTTGGGGTATCGTTTCATTGTCGGGGTCCTTTCTGTTTTCCTGCCATCGAAGACAACGGTTCGATCGGGCTGTTCAATCCAGGTTGGGCCGGTTCTGCAAGGCCCGGGTGACCAGCTGAATCACCTGTTCGCGTTCGGCGCCTTCCAGGGGCAGTCGCGGGGGACGAACCGTTTCCGTGCCGACGCCGACCAGACTCTCCACCAGTTTGATGTTCTGCACCAGGCGAGTGGAGGCGTCCAGATGGAGCAGGGGGGCAAACCAGCGGTAAAGGCGGCGCGCTTGTTCCCACTGCCCGTTCCGGCAAAACTCCCAGAGCCGGATGGTTTCCCGCGGGAAGGCACAGACCAGTCCGGCCACCCAGCCTACTGCTCCGGCGGCAAAGGCCTCCAGGGCCAGATCGTCCACACCGATAAACAGCTGAAATCGGTCGCCCACGGTGGTGTAAATGTCGGTGATGCGCCGAACATCCGCCGAGGATTCCTTAACGGCCACAAACTGGGGCATTTCGGCCAGCTCGGCCAGCATGTCCGGGGTAATGTCCACGCCGTAGCTCACCGGGTTGTTGTAGATCATGATGGGCAGGTCAGTGGCCCGGGCCACGGTTCGGTAATGGGTGAGGGTTTCTCGCCGGTCGGACACATATTGCATGGCAGGCAGCAGCATCAGGCCACTGGCGCCGCGGCGGGCCACCTGTTCGGCAAACAGGCAGGCTCCGCGGGTGGTGGTTTCGGCCACCCCGGCCAGCACCGGGATCTTTCCGTCGGCGGTTTGAACCGCCAGCTCCACCACACGCAACTTTTCGTCGAGGCTGAGCGAGCCGTTCTCGCCCAGGGTACCTACCATGACCAGGCCGTGCACGCCGGCGTGTATTTGGAATTGAATCTGCTTGACCAGGGTTTCTTCGTCCAGGGAGAAATCCGGTTGAAAGGGGGTGGTGAGGGCGGGGAAGATGCCCTGCCAGGGGGATGTTGTCACGGGAGACCTCCGATGTTATGTGCACGACTAATATATCAGTGGCATGCATTAGAACCAAACTTTTTTTCGGGAAAGGAGATCTGGTTGATTATTAACATTCGTGAAAGTCCAGCCGGCAAGGCAGGCAACGCGGCTGTTGGCGTGGGCGCTACCACCGCTGTCACCCCGGGCGAAGTTCCGCGCCAGCGGAATGGAGTCGAGGGGTCTCGTGCTGCTGCGGCCTGTCCCCACCGCCGCCCGCCTCTGCTGGTGAGGCTTTGCGAGGGATTCCGCCCCTTCGCTTCGCTACGGCCGGAATGACCCTACCAGGAGGCACCGCCGCTTTCACCC
>RFHE01000061.1 GCA_003696445.1 Calditrichota bacterium
CAGGTCGTTGACGGCAAACCATGTGGGCGATTCGCACAACGTCCAAAACGCGCTTGACAGGCCGAAAATTAGACAAGTGCATCAGGATGGGCTCACCGGTAGGGGCCACCCGCCTACGCATGGTTTCACAGGGCTGTGCATGTAGCGGGCGATCATCGATGAAGTTGTAGATGACCCGAACAGGACGTTGCGGGCCAAACGTAGCCTCGGTGCGTTGCTTTAAGTACCGGGAAACAGCAGTCACTGCATCGCTTTGATCGATACCAAAGCGAGTAATGCGTAAAAAGGATGGATCGGCCCCCACCAGGGTGATATCGGTGCCGTGAAGTGTGGTGACGATTTTCAGGTTCCGCAGGCCTTTCAACATCTGCTTGGCCAGATAGGCGGAAGCGGCATGGGGGATAGCGTAATGGACATGAATTAAATCCAGCTGCTCGTTCAGGGCTATATCGGCCATTTTTGTGGCCAGGGCCAGCGCATAGGGAGGATACTCGAACAATGGATATTCGGGCACCTTCACTTCATGGAAATAAATGTTTTCCACATAATCCTTCAGTCGGGAAGGCCAGGCATAAGTAATAAAGTGAACCTCGTGCCCGCGCCGAGCCAGGTGAATGCCCAACTCGGTGGCAACAACGCCGCTCCCTCCATAAGTTGGGTAACAGGAAATCCCGATTTTCATCATGCTTTAGCAATTTCGCTGGCTCGCACCACCACATTGCGGCCCGAGTGTTTGGCATGGTACAGGGCCCGGTCTGCTTCAATAATCAAATCGTCCACGGTCACTGCGTCAACCGGAAAGTTGCCAATACCAATGCTAATGGTGAGTTTTTTGTTGGGCTGAATTTCTTCCTTGTAAAAAGCTTCCTCTTCCACTTTTAAGCGAATTCGTTCGGCCAGCGCATAGGCGCCTTCACTGTCGGTGCCAGGAAGTACAATGGCAAATTCCTCTCCGCCGTACCGGGCTACAATATCGTTGTCCCGAACAGAAGTCTGCAAGATGCGACTCACCTTGCGTAAGACTTCATCCCCGGCAGGGTGACCCAATGTGTCGTTGTAGTTTTTAAAATAATCCACATCAGAAATCAGCAGGGAGACCGGCGAATTTTCTCGCCGGGCACGCGCTACTTCTTCTTTTAAGCGAAGACGAAAGAACCGATAATTGTGCAAGCCGGTCATACCATCGGTGTAAGAGAGGGCACGCACATGTTCAAACAACTGGGCATTGTGTATTGCTACTGCCATCATATTGGTTAGGACGGCCAGCATTTCCAGTTCATCTTCCGAATACTCCTCGCCCCGTACATTCGGACCCAGCAAAAGCACACCTACCACCTCCTCTTTCTGAAATACGGGAGAGACCACCTCGATGTGGTGCTTTTTTAATTGAGGAACAATCTCTTTAAATTCCCGACTCACTTCCCGAATCTGAAATGGCTTTTTGGTTAACTCGAGATAATGAATCAGCTTCTCGTGCCGGTAGATGCGCAGGTCGTAAATGGACTCATCGGCTCCCAACCCTTTGGCTTCCACTACTTCAAACAGATCCGGTTCCTCCTCAGAGTTCAGGAGCAATGCGGCACTCTGGCTTGTAAAAATGCCCAGGATATTCAGCAATGCCTGGTTGATTAACTTGCCGAGCTCCAGCTGGCCCATTACCCGGAAGCTCACCTCAAACAGGTTGTGGAAATTGTACACTTTGCGCTGAAGTTGTTTATTGGTTTCCACCAATACGTGATTGAGGCGGCTGATCTGCTGGTTGGCTTCATCCAACTCCATTGTTTTGGTCATCAGTCGGTCGTGAAGCTTTTTCAGCCGAAGCATGTTGCGCACCCTGGCCAGCAATTCCTCAAATTCGAAAGGCTTGGTAATGTAATCATCAGCACCTGCTTCCAGAGCAGCAACCAAATCGTGCGTTTCCTTTCTTGCCGTCACGACAATGATGGGCAGGTAGGAACTCAATTTGAGATTCCGCACCCGTCTGGTAGCACTAATGCCATCCAACTCCGGCATCATGATGTCCATGATCAACAAATCCGGCCGGAAGCTCTCAATTTTCTCAGCAATCTGGCGGCTGTCCAGCAGTCCCTCCACGTGAAATTTTTGCTGTTCCAGCACCTTCTTGAGCAATTTTTGCATGCCAATTTCATCATCTACAACCAGAATTCGGGCGGGGTGATGGTGTTGAGAGTGCGTCATGCCGATGGGACCGATTCTTTTGTTTACATTCGGTTTCCTATTGATGAATCGATGCTTTAAATTCAGAACTTTAATATTTTTAAAAGCTAAACAAAACCTAAAGGATTTCAAAAGAAATTTCAAGACCAGGGGGTAACTTTTCCAGTGTCCAAGAAAGGAAAATGGTGTTTTTGGTGCCAAAAACCCCTCACGACGGGGAAAGCATTCTCGTATAGTACGCTTTCACCAGGTGTTTGGCCGGGGTGGGTAGGTCTTTTGGGGAGAGGTTTGCCGTTGCTGGCAGTTCTGTTAGTACTGGTGCAAAGCCTCTGGCAGTTGGCCTGTACCTCCGGTACAGCACCGGATCAACAATTCAATTACCCGGACAGCAACTTGAGTTTTCGCGAACACATCCGGCCCATATTTTTAAGCAGCTGCGCTAATCAACAGGGTTGTCACATCAGCAGCGACCCTGCCGGGCTGCTGGATCTGGAAACCGATCAGCCCACCTTTACCGGACAATCTGGCCTGGACGTGGTTCCCTTCAATCCCCAGCAAAGTTTGCTTTACCGATTGCTTCTGCGTGAGGAGGCGGGTATTCCGCGGATGCCTTTAAACCAGGCGCCCCTACCGGAGGCTCAAATCCAGGCCATTCGGCAATGGATTGCAGAAGGCGCTAATACCGATAACTGAGCGGTGAGGAAGTGATTGTATTCAATCAAATTATGTGAGAGGAACATCCATTGAGTAAGCGGGTTAAGCCAAGGCTTTACAAAGGAACTCGGGATTTTCTTCCCGAACAAATGGTTAAGCGGCAGTTTGTGATTGAAAAAATTCGCCGGACGTTTGAGTGCTTCGGTTTCGAGCCGCTGGAGACGCCCAGCCTTGAATTGTGGGAAACCCTTGCCGGAAAGTACGGCGAAGAGGCGGATCGGTTAACCTATCGTTTTGTGGATCGCGGTGGCCGCGAGGTGGGACTGCGTTACGATTTAACCGTTCCATTGAGCCGGGTGGTGGCCCTGTACCCTCAAATCCCCAAACCCTTTAAGCGCTACCAGATCCAGCCGGTATGGAGGGCAGACAAGCCACAAAAAGGAAGGTTTCGAGAATTTTATCAATGCGATGTGGATATTGTGGGAAGTCCTTCCGTGCTGGCCGATGCGGAAATAATTGCCGTGCTTTATGCCAGCCTGAGCGCACTTGGATTTCAGAAGTACCGCATTCGCATTAACAGCCGTAAGATTCTAGCCGGCATTGCCCAGGTGAGTGGTGCAGGCAGGGAAAACGAGTTGGCCATGTGCCGCGCCATCGACAAGCTGGACAAAATTGGCCTGGAGGGCGTGCGCAGAGAACTCCAGGAAATTCCTCTGGAAGCCAAAGTGGTCGAGGCCATTCTCGCCATTCTGGATGTAACCGGCAACAATGAGCAGCGGCTGGAGGCTGTTGCCAAAGCCTTGAAAAACAGCGAAATCGGGAGCCAAGGCGTCAACGAAATGCGCGATCTGTTTACCTACCTCCAGACCTACGAAATTCCCGAACAGCACCTTCAATTTGATCTGTATTTATCCCGGGGGCTGGATTACTATACCGGCCCCATTTTTGAAACGGTGGTCGATGAGCCCAAAATTGGGAGCATTACCGGTGGTGGGCGCTATGACAATCTGATTGGCTTGTTTACCGGCCAACCACAGCCGGCAACAGGTTCAAGTATTGGTCTGGAGCGGATTGTCACTGTAATGGAAGAGCTGGGAATGTTCCCGCCAAATCTTAAAACGCCGGTTCAAGTGCTGGTGACGGTATTCGATGCCGACACGCTTCATTATTCCATTCAGATAGCCAATCTGTTACGGCGCCAGGGCCTGCATGTAGATTTGTACACCGGCAAATCGGGCCTGCGGGGTCAAATTGGTCTGGCCAACGACAAAGGCATTCCGCTGGTGATTATTGCCGGCCCCGATGAAATGAAGGCTCGCGCCGCTAATCTGAAGAATATGATTGAGGGCACTCAAGAAACGGTGCCTCAAGAGCAATTGTCTGAACGGGTTAAAGTGCTTTTACAAGCCATTCAAAAGGTGTAAAGCAGGTCCTGAGCTTATTTTAATGGACCGATAACCTCTTCCACAGCCTGGACAAGCCCCCCGCTAGCCACAAGCTCCTGCAATAGAAGGATATCCGGAGATAGCGGCCGATCCTGTTCAAGAAAAGGAACCACGCTGCGCACCTTCTGGTAGGCCCGGGCTGTGCCGGTGCCCACCAGCTCGAGTGGTGTTTGCGCCCCCTGCTGCCGCGCCCTTAAATCCAGGGCTTGTGCAGCATAAAGCAATTCGATGGCCACAATTTTTTGCACATTTTGCAAAACTTGCCGAGCTTTTCGGCCAGCCACCGGCGCCATGCTCACATGATCTTCCTGATTTTCGCAGGTAGGAATGCTCTGCACACTGGCCGGGTAGCACAGGGTTCGGTTTTCGGCCACCAAAGAAGCTGCCGTGTACTGGGCGATCATGAGGCCGCTTTCCAATCCGGATTGACGGGCGAGAAAGGAAGGCAGGCCTTCGTTCAAGTTTTTGTCCGAAAGCCGGAAGACCCGCCGTTCGGCAATACTGCCAATTTCGGCAAGGGCAATGGTTAAATAATCGGCGGCAAAGGCAATGGGCTGGGCGTGGAAATTCCCCCCGGAAATCGCCTCACCTCCACCCTCCGCCTCGCTGAAAATAATGGGATTGTCATTGGTTGAATTCATTTCGATGGCCAGGGTGTGTTGTACGAACTGAAGTGTGTCCCGAACCCCTGCCATCACCTGTGGATGGCAGCGCAAACTGTAAGCATCCTGCACTTTTTCCGGTTTGGTATCCAGCAAGCGGCTGCCCGCTACCAAGCGCCGAATATTTTCCGCTGTGGCCAACTGACCGGGATGCGGCCGGAGGCGATGCAGTGTTTCCCGGAAGGCTGAACTGAGCCCCTGCAACGCTTCCAGGCTCATGGCCATGGCAATGTCCGCACACTTCGCTAAATTGATGGCGTCGTTGCAAGCAAGGGCCAGCAGGGCGGTAGAAATCTGAGTACCATTGGTGAGCGCCAGCCCCTCTTTAGCTTCCAGCTGAATCGGCTGGATACCTGCCCGGGTAAGGGCTTCGCGGGCACTTAATAAAACCCAACGTCCTTCTTCGTGGTCGTACCAGAAGGCCCGAGCAACAACAGAAGATTCCTGACAAGAATGGCACAGCACCTGGGCAATGTGGGCCAAGGGCGCTAAATCGCCACTGGCACCCAACGAACCTTGCGAGGGCACCCAAGGCGTCACCCCTCGGTTGAGCATCTGCAACAACCTATCCACCACCTCCGGGCGAATTCCGGAATACCCTTTGGCCAGCGTGTTGGCCCTCAAAAGCATGGCTGCACGCACAACCTCTACCGGAAACGGTTCCCCTACCCCCGCTGAATGGCTCATGACCAGATTTCGCTGTAAAGCTTGCAGCTTCTGCCTGGAAATGGTTACACTACTCTTGGACCCGAAACCGGTATTAATCCCATAAACCACAGGGGTACCGTGCTTCTGAATTCGGCGCACCCAGTCCAGGCTCGCTTGCATTCGCTGCACTGCATCTGCAGCCAGCTGAATGTTCCCAGAAACACTGCGGGCCACTTGAACAAGGGTGTTCAGATCAAGGTCTTCACCAGTTAAAAAGATGGGGATCTCCATCAAATTCTCCCAGAACAGTCGTGTCACCTTTGACCGAGAGCACATGGTCGCCCCGGCCATTCTACAGAAATCCAAAATTTTTTGCTTAGTCAAGTTAAATTGGTCGGCGGTAAATTTCATTGAATTTTTAAAAGCGATAGACAGACCAGGGTTGGCCTGTGCACCCGGCCGGAAAAACCAGATGCCCGCAGGGAGCGAGTTGGGGTGCGGGAAATAACAAAAATGCTTAAGCCAGGGATATTTCAATTAGTCCGGGAATTTGGGCAAAAATCTTCGCGTTATCGGGACGCCGCACACTAACCAGGATGCCACCCTATTGCTCCATACCCTGCTCTTGCAGAAACCTGGCAATCCCTCTGGATTTAATCTCCTGTTCCCGGCGAACCGCTTCACTGCGGCTACGGTGATATTCCCACCACACCAGTGCCCACGGAACCCCGGAACGGGTGGAGCGGCTCTTGCCACGCCCATGCTCCAGAAAGCGGCGAAACAGATCCTGAGTGTGGCCACAATAGTACCGGCCAGTCCGCAAGCTCCTCAAAATGTAAACCACATAATCCATGGCAACAGACAGGCACAAAACAAAAAAGGGCAAACTGTTTTTAGTTTGCCCTTTGCAGGGAATCGATTCGTCGGGGCGGCCAGATTCGAACTCCCGACCTTGGCACCCAGGCGCCACGCGCTAACCAGACTGCAAAGCTCAAGCCTAAAACCTCTCTTTAACCTGCGTGTTGTCGGGGCGGGGAGATTTGAACTCCCGACCTCTTGCTCCCGAAGCAAGCGCGCTAACCAGACTGCGCTACGCCCCGATCCCACATACTGCTCACTCTCCCTCCGCTAAAACCCTTCTACCGATTTGAACTCCCGACCTTGGCGCCCTGGCGCCACGCGCTAACCAGACTGCGCTACGCCCCGATCCTAAAAAACTTCTATTTTTAAACAAAATCAGGGCCTTCCGTGTGCCCTTAGTAAAAACCGGCCAAAATTTACTCTGCACCTCAGCGCCGGGCAAGCTCTAATCGTGAAATCCCATACACCAAGGGAGTATGGCCTGGAGAGACACATGGAGGCGGCGACGAAATAGCAGGGCTAACATACAGGGATTCTTTCGATCTCATGTGGGCCACGAGATCAGAGAATCAGCTTAATGACCAGAAAGCCAGTTAAAAGCAGCCCGGTAAACCCAATTACCAGCCAGTTAAAGTAACGGTCGATGAAATGCTGGATCGGCGCACCGAATTTCCAGATTAATGCGCTAATGAGAAAAAATCGTGCGGATCGTCCAACGACGGAAGCAATAAAAAAATGCAAAAAATTGATCTTCAGCGCGCCGCCGGCGATGGTGAACACCTTGTAAGGCAGGGGGGTGAATCCGGCGGTAAAAACAACCCAGAAGTTCCACTGATTGTACAGGCTCTGGACAGCCAAAAATCGTTCACGTGTAAATCCAGGCACATAATGAAAAAAGAATTGAGCCAGGGGGGTAAACTCATGTCCGTTGGCCCACCAAAGCCAGTGCCCCAGCAAGTAGCCCACCACAGCGCCCAGCACCGAACCGGTAGCACAGTATCCGGCCAAACGAAACGCTCGCCTGCGGCTTCCCAGCACAAGAGCGATGAGTAATGGGTCCGGCGGAATGGGAAAAACCGATGCCTCGGCAAAGGCCAGCACAAATAAAGCAGCGGGGCCATAGGGTGTTTCTGACCAATGTAAAATCCAGTCGTAAACCTTTCGCAACCAGGCTGTAAAAACCCACGGTTTCTTTTTTGTTTCCACCCGGGTAATGCTCATCACTCCCCTGCTACCCATTGGTTAAAGAAAACCCTTGAATCAGGAATCACTTCCAAATTTACACACGAGTAATTTCGTACAGGAGACAGAACACACAAAAATGTATTTTTCAATTTGATCCTCGCTACTCACCGGGCCAGCCCTGCTTGCCAATTAGGGGTACGAATCGATGTTCGCCCATCTGCCGGGCAAAAAATTCGCCTCCGGTTCGCTGAATGAGGGTCAATTTTTGCCTGGAGGTGGTCCCGAGGGGAAGAATCATCCGGCCCTCTTCGGAAAGCTGTTCAAGAAGAGCCTTCGGCACACTGCGACATGCGGCAGTAATCACAATCCCCTGAAAAGGGGCAAATTCCGGCCAGCCCGTGGCCCCATCTCCCTGACGGACAGCCACAGAATGATAGCCTAACTCAGCCAGTAGCCTTCGGGCCTTTCGGACCAACTGGCCAATCCGTTCGATGCTAAACACCTTGACTCCCATTTGGGCCAACACGGCGGCATTGTAACCCGATCCCGTGCCCACTTCTAGTACGCGTTCTCCCGGCGACACGGCCAGCAGAGCGCACATCAAAGCTACCGTTGTCGGATGAGATATGGTTTGGCCGTAACCAATGGGCAGCGCCTTTCCATCGTAAGCCTGATGGATTAAAGCCGGCTGCACAAAACGATGACGAGGCACCTGTAACATGGCCTGAACAACCCGCTCATCATCAATCCCTTTTCGGATTACAAAGCGTTCAACCATCCGCTGCCGTTGCTTACCGAATTCGTCCACTCGTGCGCTCCCTGAGTAACTTGAATATTAACTGAATAAAATTCAGCGTATCGGGCAAATTGCGGATCGCACTGGGAGCCCCATTGTAAATCGTTGGGATCGGCACCCAGCCAATCCGGCTGCGACGCCAGCCTGCCAGAATCAATGCTTCACTTTCTAGATGAAAACGCTGCTCCCTCAAGGGCAAGGTTTCCAGCAGCCTTCGATCATACAGCCGGAAACCACACTGACTGTCCCGCACCGGTTCCCCAATTAAAAGAGAAATAAACAGCGAAGTCAACGTGTTGGAGATTATGCGGTGAAAAGGCATCCGGCCCGGAATTCGCTTCCGATAACCAATTACCAGGTCATAGCCTCCTTCCTGAAAGCAGGTTACCAGTCGGGGGATATAGCCAGGGGGATGCTGCCCGTCTCCATCCATCGTAACCACGGCCTCTGCCAACGTGTTTTGCAACAGCCAGCTGAAACCTGTTTTTAAAGCCTGCCCCTTGCCAAAATTCCCGGCATGTCTCAACAGGGTTACCTGTAGCCAGTGGGTTTGGGGCCAGCTAAATTTGAGGGGAGGCGATGATCCGTCATCAACTATCACGACATGACATTCCACCTCGTTGAGGGTTTCCAGGGCGCCGGTGATTTCCTTTACCAGACCGGGCAAATATCCAAGGCTTTGATAAACGGGAATTACAATGCCTATCCTGCTGAGCCAACAAGATGCTTTGCCTGCCTTCTTCAGTGCCATCCCTTCCGGTATTATCAAAAAGCCTCTGCCTGCCAAAAACCAAGCCCCATGGGCATGCAGCTAAAACTTATTTGGGATTGCAAAATAAACCAACCGATTTTCTCCCTGGTAAGGGGATGCATACTTTGCAAGGGAAACAAGCGGGGGGTTCCGCTGAAAGGCGATCGTATTCAGGCATCTGGATTGTAAGTGAAGTGATCCATTGAAAAGAAAGGGGAGCCAGCTTCTGGCTCCCCCTTATGCTGTCGGAGCGACTGGATTCGAACCAGCGACCCCCACCACCCCAAGGTGGTGCGCTATCCAGGCTGCGCCACGCTCCGACTTTCGTGCTTAAAGTTAATTTTTTTGACCCTAAAAATCAATATCCAAACTCTAATACTTGTTCCCTTTATCCGAGTTCCAATCCCCCCAATTTTTAGGTGCTAGGGGCCCTTTCAGGATTTGCGCAGCAATTGCAGAATCTCTTTGATCTCCAGTTTCACTTCAGCCAATACTTGTTTTAAATAAATTTGCTGATCTGCAGACTCATCCTTCAGAAACCGGTGAATCCTTTCTACAATTTCATCCTCAGCAAACTTTTGGTCGAAGATCCAACTCTTGAGTTGGAGTAACAGCCGAACGTCCTTGTCGGTATATTGGCGGTTCCCTGCACGGTTACGCACCGGCTGAATTTTGGGAAACCGCTTTTCCCAGTTTTTAATGGTCGATTCGGGCACATCAAGCATTTCACTGACCTGTCTCAAAGAATAATAGAGCTTTTTACTGGGTTTTTTCAGTGCCATAGGTTCGAGCTCGGAATTTAATTTCTTTGAACACGTGATCGGACGCGTTAACAAAGACTAGGCGTTCCCGTCCCCAATATCATTTAAAATTACAGCACCAAGCTCATTTTTCAATGAACAATTCTCTTTTAAAGAGGAGTTGAAACAGGGGCGTAAAACGGGCAGGCCAGCTAATCAGATGGGTTTTCAAGATTGACCAGGGGTTCCTTTGTAGTTTGAGAGCCAGAGACCGAACCGAATCGTAGCGGTAGATAGGAAAACGAGCTAGGGCCCAGCTGTTGGCAGCGCCAGCCGGTTTCAACCTAGCGCAAGCCAGTTGATACCCATTGGCCCGGGCCGCCTGGGCAACCCTTGGGCTATGGATGCCAAATGGGTAAGCCAGCGTAACCACCGCTCTTCCGGTAGCTTCTTCTAGAACACTTCTGGAACGGCTAAGCTCCCGATTTAGCAACCTTGAGTTCAGATAAGCAAGAGGCAAATGATTCATGCCATGAGATCCTACTTCCCACCCGGCAGCCACCAACTGCCTGAGCTGCTGAGCGTTGAGATGCTGCGAGCCAGAGCCGTTGCTATAGTAGTCCCAAGCGCCCGGTTTTCCCAGCCAGCCAGCAACCGGAAAGACGACCCCAACAAAGTTGAATCGAGCCATTATCGGGAACGCATGGCTAAACACCGACTCAAAGCCATCGTCAAAAGTAATTAAAATAGATCGGGAAGTGATGGCTGCTCCATCAAGCACATCGCGGTAAGTCACGGTCTGAAAGCCGTTGTCCTTCAACCATTGAAGGTGCTGGGCAAATTGGGTTGGATGAACAGAATTTAAACCAAGCTCTGAGGATCGGTGAACCTTGTGGTAAATCAGGGCGGGCACCGTGAACAATTTTCGAATTCGGCTACTGGGAACTTTCCTCGGAATCGCTGTCATTCAGAGCATCAAGGGAAAAGTAATTCATCTGCAACGCTTCAGCCAAACGGCGATTAGAGACACGGCCTTCATAAACTGCCAGAGCCGATCGAAGGTCAGGATCCGATGTGACTGCTTCAACAAAGCCCTTTTCAGCAATTTCGATTAAATAAGGCAACACTGCAGCGCTAAGTCCTCGAGAAGCCGTATAAGGAACCACTCCCAACAAGTTGGGCACACAATAATGGATCACACCGTCTAGTACAAACACCGGATTGGCGTGGGTGGTTGCTTTACTAGTTTCTACCCCACCACCGGAATCGATATCCACATCAACAATCACCGAGCCTTCGGGCATCAGTTGGACCAGCTCCTTTCGAATGACCACCGGAGCCACATCGGTAGCCACATACACCGCCGAAATTAACAGGTCTGTTTCCGGAAGCAATTGTCGCAGGTTGTCCTCGTGACTCATCAGGGTAATCACGTTTTCAGGGAGATGTCGCTTGGCCCGTTGCAAAGTCCGGTAATTGGTATCCAGTAAATAGACGGTTGCTCCCAGTTCGGCGGCCATTCGAGCGGCATTCTGTCCAACCGCCCCTGCCCCAACGATGGTAACTCTAGCCGGCTGCGCCCCAGGAATATTGGCCAACATTTTGCCGCGCCCACCATTGTGTTTCTCCAACCAATACATGCCTTGCTGGATAGCAATCTTGCCGGCAATTTGGCCGTTCATGGCCATGATGGGTCGCGTACCGTCGGCAGCTGTCAACCATTCGTAGGCAAAACAGCTGCACCCCCGTGCAACAAGAGCGCGGGCCATTTCTAGGTTATTCAAGAAATGGAAAAAGGCAAAAATGGTGTGCTCTGGTCGAATCAGCTCGTATTCCACGGGCATAGGTTCCCGTACCTTCAAAATGAAATCGGCCTGACCATATAGTTTTTCTGAAGAGGGTACAATTTCAGCACCGTGAAGCTGATAGTCCTCGTCGGTGGCGCCGCTATCCAGACCGGCACGATTCTCCACCAATACACGATGCCCCCGGCTCACCAACTCATCAACCACATAGGGTAACGCACCAACGCGGTACTCGTGGGTTTTAATTTCCAGAGGAATTCCAAAAATCATAAACGCTCCGGCCAAGCTTCAATTGGCGTGGTCTGATTGAGGTAACAGGATCACTCGGAGAATCCGATCTTCCTCCAATAGGCGGCGGGTAAAATGCCAGAGTTCTTCCTGGGAGACGCGGTTAATTCGCTCCACAGTCTGGTCGATATCTTCAAATCGGTTCAGATAAACTTCCATTTTGGCCAACCGGGTCATCCTTCTGGCCGTACTTTCCAATCCCAGCATCAAATTGCCTTTTATCTGTGCCTTGGCTTCAATGAGCTCCCGGGTTGAGATTGGGTGTTTTCGAAGCCGCTCAAATTCCCTGTCCAGCAATTTGAGTGCCCGAGCCAAATTTTTGCGATCGGTTCCAAGATAAACCGACAGCAAACCGGTATCAAAATAAAAATCAAGAAACGAGTAAATCGCGTAGGCCACCCCGTAGCGCTCGCGAATGTTCTGGAACAGCCGAGAGCTCATGCCACCGCCCAGAACGGTATTTAACACCAGCAGGTGAAACTGGTAAGGATCGCCGTAGGCCACCGCCGGAACGCCGGCACATACATGCACTTGATTGATGGCCCGCTTAATAAGGTATTCCCCCCGGGCAAACTGCTGTGGAGGCTCCAAGCTGATCGGCTGGTTGTGCTCGGGAAAGGCAAAATAACGCCGGCACAGGGCAACCAGATGTTCATGGTCCACATTCCCCGCCGCAGCCACCACAACCCTGGGCGCCAGGTAGTGTTGCGAATAAAAATTTACCAGGTCCTCCCGACTGATTCGAGAAACAGTTTCAATCCGTCCCAGAATGGGGTAACTCAGACTGTGATTGCCAAACAGTTTTTCCACAAAAAAATCCTGTACCAGTTCCTCTGGACTATCTTCCAGACCCTGGATTTCATCCAGAATGACCAGCCGTTCCTTTTCCAACTCCTTTGGCGGAAAGGTAGAATGGCAGAGAATATCCGAGAGCACATCCACCGCCCGTTGAAGGTCCTCATCGAGGACTTCGGCAAAATAGCAGGTCAATTCTTTGCTGGTAAACGCGTTGAGATGTCCGCCAACCGACTCCAGGCTGCGAGCAATTTGGCGGGGGGTACGCCGCTCGGTGCCCTTAAACATCATATGTTCCAGAAAGTGAGCTACGCCCATTTGCCGGGGGCATTCAAAGCGGGTGCCGGTTTTGACCCAAACACCAATGCTCACCGAGCGAACGGCTGGTATTTGTTCGCTTACAATGGTCAGGCCATTGTCCAGAACCGTTTTGTGATATTGAGATTGCATGGTTATTACATTGAGATAGAAAAAGCGGGAGGCCCAAGGGAACTCCCGCTTTTTTCCATTGAATTGGACTTCGGGTTATTTGTCTTCCGACTTGTGCCGTTTGGGGAAAGAGCCTCGGCGCTCTTTGCCATGGCGCGGTGAAGCGCTCTGGCTGCCATCTCCGTGGCGTCGCAAGTAATCCTTGCGACTCAACTTGTAGCGTCCTTCCCGGTCGATGGCTTTGAGGATAACCCAAACCTTGTCGCCCAGTTTGACCACATCGGACACCCGGCTCACCCGATAAGGCGCCAGCTCGGAGATGTGAATCAGACCTTCCTTTCCGGGTAAAAACTCGGCAAAAGCACCAAAGTCGGTAATTTTCTTGATGGTGGCCTCGTACTCCTTACCCACTTCGGGATCGACGATGATTCGTTCAATCATCTCCTTGGCCCGCTGAGCCTGTTCGGCGTCTGTAGAGGCGATAATGGTCATGCCGGTTACATCCTCGATGTCGATTTTCACCCCGGTCTGTTCGATGATGGAACGGATGGTTTTTCCACCCGGACCAATCACCAGGCCGATTTTATCCGGCGGAATCATCACTGTGAGGATGCGTGGCGCATAAGGCGAAATATCGGCCCGTGGCCGCTCGATGGTTTTCTCCATGATTTCCAGAATTTGCAACCGGGCTTTTTTAGCCTTTTCCAACGCCTCGGCCATAATCTCGAAGGAAATTCCACCGATTTTAATATCCATCTGGAACGCAGTAACCCCCTCGCGAGTCCCGGCCACTTTAAAATCCATGTCCCCCAGATGATCCTCATCGCCAAGGATATCGGTCAAAATGCGAACCTGCGCCCCTTCCTTGATCAGGCCCATCGCTATACCAGCTACATGGCACTTGGTGGGCACACCGGCATCCATCAAACTCAACGAGCCGGCGCAGACCGTGGCCATGGAGGAAGATCCGTTGGACTCCAGGATATCGGAGACAATGCGGATGGTGTAAGGAAAGGCCTCGTCGCTGGGAAGCACCGGTTTCAATGCGCGCTCTGCCAGCATTCCGTGACCAATTTCTCTGCGACTGGGGGAACGGAAGGGTCGCACCTCGCCCACACTGAACGGCGGAAAATTGTAGTGGAGCATGTAGCTTTTGCTGGTTTCCCCTTCCAGGGTATCGAGAATTTGCTCGTCTATTTTGGTACCGAGGGTGGTTGCCGCCAGGCTCTGGGTTTGGCCGCGGGTAAACAGCGCCGAACCGTGGGCCCGGGGTAAGACGCTCACTTCGCAGCTTATCGGGCGAATTTCATCCAGTCCCCGGCCGTCCAGGCGGCGGTTGTCATTCAAAATCATGGCTCGGACTTCTCGCTTCTCCAGCTCCTCGAACATGTCCTTAACCACCGATCGATAGGGCTCGTATTCTTCGCCAAGCTCAGCAAAAAGGGCTTCCCGAATTTCGGCCAGACGATCCCGTCGCTCTTTTTTCTCCTGAATTTGAATGGCCTCGCGAATCTTTTCCAGAACCAGCTCTTCCACTTTGGCCGGCAGTTCTTCCGGGCATTCGGGTGGCTTTACTTCCATTTTGGGTTTAGCCACCTCGGCAATGATTTCTTTTTCCAGTTGAATGATTTGCTTGATGTACTGATGGCCGAACTTGAGCCCTTCCAGCATCTCCGCTTCGGAAATTTCCAAACTCTCGCCTTCCACCATCAGAATGGAATCCTCACTTCCAGCAATCACCAAATCCATGTCGCTTTCATCCAGCTGACTGAAGGTGGGATTAATGACAAATTCACCGTTGATTCTACCCACCCGAACCGAAGCAATGGGCCCTTCAAAAGGAATATCCGAAATGGACAGGGCCACCGAAGCACCCACCGCACCCAGCACATCGGCGTCGTTTTCCTGATCGCTGGAGAGCACAAACACCACCACCTGGGTATCGTTTTTAAAATGTTTAGGAAAAAGCGGGCGGATGGGACGATCGATGAGGCGAGCGCTGAGGATTTCCTTCTCGTTGGGTCGCCCTTCTCGCTTAAAAAAACCGCCGGGAATTTTACCGGCGGCATAGGCACGTTCCTGATATTCTACCGTCAAGGGGAAAAAGTCCAGGTCCTCCCGGGGTTCCTTGCTACAAGTTGCCGTTGCTAATACCATGGTGTCCCCGTAACGCACAACAGCACTACCATTGGCCTGTTTGGCCATTCGACCGGTCTCGATAACGAGTTTCCGGCCACCCAATTCCATTTCTTTTGTGACAATCATTGGTCTCTTCTTCTTGCGTTTAGCGTCTTAATCCCAGTTCCTGAATCAATTGACGATAACGATTGATATCTTTTCTGGCCAGGTAGTTCAACAATCGACGGCGTTGGCCCACCAGTTTTAGCAAACCGCGACGGGAATGGTGGTCCTCCTTGTGCACTTTCAGATGCTCGGTCAGATCCAGAATACGACGGCTCAGCAAAGCAATTTGTACCTCGGTTCGGCCAGAATCCTTCTCATTTTGACCAAATTTGCGAATAATCTCCAATTTTTCTTCCTTTGTCAGGGTCATTGATTGCCTCCGAACAATTAAATATTCAAGCACACTTTTTTGTCTTCTTCCAGTTGACGTTTCAGCGCTTCGAGGCTGGGGAACTTTGTCTCCTGCCGAATGAATTGCTTGAAGAAAACGTCGACGGTTTCTCCATAAATCGAATTACGAAAATTAAATAGATGTACTTCCAATGTCAAGGGCACAAAATTTACCGTGGGGCGATGGCCAATGTTCATCATCCCTTTGTACAGCCGGCCCCCAACCCGCACATCTACCGCATACACGCCTCGCACTGGAATTATCTTCTCGGGATTGTTGACCTGGATATTTGCGGTGGGGAAGCCCAGCTGTTTGCCCAGGCCCTGGCCCTGGACCACCGTGCCCCGGATTCGGTAAGGGCGTCCCAGGAATCTGGCCACTTTATCCACCTCGCCACGAGTCAGCAGTTCTCGAATTCGCGAACTACTAACCACTTCTCCATCAACAGTAAATGGCCCCAGTTGCTCCACTTGGAAACCGTAGCGCTTACCCAGGCTCTGTAGCTGTTCAAACCCACCTTCCCGATTGCGACCGAAATGGTGATCGTAACCCACCACCATTGCTTTCACCTGGAGCCGCTGCACCAGATAGCGATCGACAAATTCCTCGTAACTGAGGCGGGCAAACTCTCTGGTAAATTGAATGATAACCACCTGATCCAGGTCGAAAGTTGAAAAAACCTCCAGCTTTTCATCCAGATCGGTCAGCACACGCAAGGACTGCGGGTCCTTACCCACCACCTTTTTGGGGTGAGGATCGAAGGTCACCACTGTAGCCATCAGGCCTTGCTCCCGAGCCCAATGAATTACCCGCTTTAGTAGTTCCTGATGTCCTAGATGAACGCCATCGAAGGTTCCCACTGTTACTGCCGCCGGTGCACCCGGTGTGTATTTTTCTATCTCAACAATTGTTCTCATAATTCCGCACTTAGTTCTAGTAACGAGGTGTTTTCCAGTTGCTGAATTGTGTAAGCCTTCTGCACGGTATATGCTCCAATGCGGGTTCGCTCCAGAGCAGCAAGGTATCCCACCGTTCCGAGGGCCCGTGCCATATCCCGAGCCAGAGCGCGCACGTAGGTTCCCCGGCCGCACACCACCCGAAAAGTAAATCCCTGCTCCTGGAGGGTAAGCAGTTCAATCCCGTAAATGCGGGCAGTTCGCACTACCCGGGGCACCGTTTGCCCTTTGCGCGCCAGTTTGTACAGCCGCTGGCCATTCACTTTAACGGCCGAATAGGCGGGTACTTCCTGCTCGATTGTTCCCTCGAATTGCCTTAACACAGATTGAATTTGTTCTGGTGTAAGCAGGGGGACCGGCTTGCTTTGCACAATCTTTCCGGTGGGGTCCAGGGTGTCGGTTTCCTCCCCCAACTTGACCTGGGCCACATATTCTTTCTCCAGTTGCATCAGTTCGGGAACCTTTCGGGTTGCCCTGCCCAAACAAATGAGTAGTAAGCCGGTGGCGAATGGGTCCAGCGTACCGGCATGGCCTACTTTTCGAACGCCGAAGAGCCCTCGGATCTTCTTTACGACATCAAAAGAGGTCCATCCGGCCGGTTTAATGACGGGGAGCACGATATCGATGGTGGAATGGGCGGGCTTACTTCTCATTCTCCTGCTTCTTTATTTTGGCCAGTAACTGCTCGATGTGGTTGGCATACTCGAGGGTGTCGTCAATAAAAAAACGCAACTCGGGAATAAAGCGCAGCTTCAGGTGAGGGGCCATCTCCGAGCGAATAAAATTTTTTGCCCTGTTTAACACTTGCAGAGATTTTTGTGCTTGCTCCTTGTCGCCAAGAACAGAAAAATAAATGCTGGCGATGCGCAAGTCCCCGCTCATTTTTACGTGGGTAACGGTGATAAAGCCTTTGTTGGGATCCTTGATTTTTTGATCGACGATCAGGCTGACCAGCTTTTTAATCTGATCAGCAATTTTTCGCTGTCGAATGCTTTCCATCCTGGCTTGCCTTAAATGAATTCCAATGTGTGATCAACAATCTGCGCCATGCCGTTCCCATCGATTAGATTGAAGATCTGCTGCATGTTCTTTTCGATGTAGCGGTAATCACTGCCCACCTGGACCACGCCGATTCGACTGCGCTGCCATTTGTCCAGGTAATCCACTTCGGCGATGGACACATTGAATTTTTTACCAATACGATCCTTGAGGCTGCGCAACACCATCCGCTTTTCTTTCAACGAGGAAGACCCCGGAATGTACAACTCAATGGTTAACACAGCAATCACCATGGCGCACACTCCCCCGCTGTTTTGGCAAGGCCCTCTTGGCTTCGATTACTCGATTTTCTGGGCTTCCTTTACGATTTCGTAAGCCTCAATGATATCGCCTA
>RFHE01000357.1 GCA_003696445.1 Calditrichota bacterium
GGAGGTTGACCTTGTGCTCCAGGGGTTCGCCGGGATAGATGTATTCCACCAGGCCGGAGCAAACCTGGGTAATCTGTTGAAACAATTCCTGGTTAACTGCCGTGTCGATGCCGAACAGCAGCACGCGCCAGCCGCGGCCTCTTTCGGCAAATTCAGCGGCGATGGCTGCCTCGTTGCCCACCTGACCGTCGGTCAGTAACACCAGCAGCGGCTGCCGCTCTGGGTCAACCGGCTGTTTCAGTGCGGACTGGAGTGCGGGCAACAATTCGGTGCCGCCGTGGGCCTCCTGGCCGATCAGCCAGCGCTCGGCGGCGGCCAGGGAAGCCTCGTCCATGGCCTGCCATTCCCTGCGCCAGACTTCAAAATCACTGCTGAAGGCCATCAGGTTGAAGCGGTCCCGGGAACTCAGCTTGCGCAGGCACAGGCGCACCGCCTGTTTCACCACCTCCAGTTTCTCGTAGGCCATGGAGCCGGAGACGTCGATAAGAAAGATGACGTCCAGGGGCTGCCGCCTGCCGGACGGATTCGCCGGGCCCTTCAGCCAGAAGCTGACCAGATGGCCCTCCTCCAGCGCCGTGCTCCAGGCCCTGCCCTCGGGCAGCGCCGCCAGCTCCACAGTCACCACCACGTCCCGGTTGCTCCGGCTGTTGGTGGCCGAGCGAATCACCGTGGCCTCACCCTGCCGCTCCACCCGAATCCGATGGGAGGGGCTTTCCACACTGCGCACCGGCAGGGTTTCGGCGATCTCGATGTGGAAGGAAGTCCGGTAGGGCACGCCCTCCGGGGACACCGGCGGGGTAATCCAGTCCGCATCGGGCACCTGATCGGTGGGTTCGGCCCAGCCGAAGCCTGTGCCTGCCCCGGTGGGCCGGCCGGGAATGTAGCGCGGTCCCACCACCGTGGGCAACATCAGCCGGAGTTGGCCGCCTTTCAGTTCCAGCCACTGGATGAGGCGAAGCTGCACCCGCAACTCGTCCCCGGGGGCCAGATTCCCCACATTCAGCGTGAACACGTTGCTGCGATGCTGGTGCAAAAAGCTGGCCGTATTCCCTTCCAGCACCGCCCGGTCAAAGGCCTCCTGCACCTCCTCCAGCGGCTTCACCTCCCCTTCCACCAGCCGCCCATTGATCAGCAGGCGAAAGCCGGTAATCACCATATCGCTGTTCAGCGGGAAGGTGTAGAGCAGCTCCAGGGGCTCGTTGCCCTGATTGCTGAACTGCTGCTCCAGGGTAAAGCGGGCCACCGGACCGGCCACCTTTCCCTGGTAGAACTGCCACTGCAATGCCACCTGCTCCGCCGGCACGCCGTCCGCACGGGTCAGGCGAATGGATTGCTCGGAATGATTCATCTCCTGCCTCCTTTTAATAGGGTTTCCATGATCTGTCCCCACCGGGCCTGTGCCAGCCGGAGGCTGTGGGGATCGACCGGCCGGCGCACGTGCAGCTCGATGCCTTCGGCCAGGCTGAAGCGCTGCCAGAGCTCCCCGCCGGTTGGCTCCTCATTCTCTACCTCTGCTCCCCAACCTGCAGGCGGGCTCTTTAACGCATAATCTGCCTCCCTTTCTCTGGCGTAAGTCAGGGAGGGCTCTGCCGCCTCCCGATCCAGGATCTGCTTGATCTCCTTCAGCGAATAGCGCTGGGCCTGCAGTCGGGCAATGCGCTTCAGGCGCTCCAGATGCTCGTTCGTGTATTCAAAATTCCGGCCTTTGCCTCGGGGCGAGGGCAACAGGCCCAGCTGGATGTAGTAGTAAATCGTTCGCCGGCTCTGGCCGGATTTTTCAATCAACTCGTGGATGGTCATACTTGATCACCTTGTTTAACAGTGTTACTGTTACACTGACAAACATAAGGTGTGTAACTGCGGTTGTCAAGAAAAAAGTTGGGTGTTGTATGAATTTTTTTAAGGATGAACCCTGCGCAGCAGGGTTGTTCTGAAATCGCCCCCAAGATCTACTCGGGCGGTACTCGCTAGAAGCGGACTACTGACCTGACGATTGGTGTGGTGGAACGAAAGGTGTCCACTTAAAACAGCCTCAGAGATCTGTTTGTGAAGTACGCGATCATTTCATGTGTGAGTTGCGCGGGAGAGCGGGGTGTTTTTTTGTGTCCGGTGCCTGGAGGGGCCTGTTCCTGCTTGAATAAACTAGTCGGCTCCGAGGGAAAAATGAAACCTCCACCCGGACTGCTCCAACAAAGCAGAGGGCACCCGCCAGTGCAAAGATTTCGCCAAAATCCAGGCCTAGCCGATCAATACTGTATTCCGGTTGCTCCCCTCTGCCCTGCTTGAAACACGCGAAAAATTTCTGATTGCTCGGAGCGAAGCGTTGTGCTGATTGAATTTGAATTGAGACAGGCACTTTCCCCGTGCAACCCATGCGCCGATGCCCATCATTTTTTCCTGCTTCACGCCAGAATTTTTTGCGGTTCGCTGAAAGTTTTTGTATTATTTGAAGAAAACAAATTGCGTGTCATCCAATTGGTTTGAACCGCACCGATGCTTTAAAGAAGTCAGTGAGTATGGTCAGGCAAGTCTGGTTGTTTTTCAGCCTGCTCTTTTTTCTTTCCAGCGTTCTCGGACAACCGGTCAGAACGGACTCCCGATCCAGCGCAACGGCTGGCTGGTTTTCCAAACAGGAACATCCAGGGCCCGGCCTTTTTAATCTGAAAGATTCCGCGGTTGAATGGTATGCTGGTTATCCCCCGGGCTCATTCTTTCACGGAGGCATGCCTGAAAGGGCATCGGGCAATAGTATTTCAGGTGTACAGCGGCCGGAAATACTGCGATCCCTTATTGAGGACTTTCAGGTCAACGAAAATGCCGGCACCAACGGGTCGAACCAGTTCGCTCCCGCCATCGCCACCGATGGGAATGGCAATTTTGTTGTGGCTTGGATGGACACCCGTGATGGAGAGTTGAATATTTACGCAAGGCGCTACGCGGCAGACGGGACGGCGCTGGGCTCTATTTTCAAAGTGAACGATGATGAAGGATGTGCCGGTCAGTTCTTTCCTTCCGTTGCAATGGACAGCTCCGGATTTTTTGTGGTGGTCTGGGCAGATAAGCGCAATGGCAACCTAGACATCTATGCCCAGCGCTATGCGTCGGATGGTACTCCTCTGGGGCCCAATCTGAGAATCAATGACGATTCAGGGTCTGACACACAATTCAACCCCGCAGTGGCCGCATACGGAATGGGAAATTTTGTTGTTGTCTGGACCGATGGTCGCAATGGGAATAGCGATATTTACGCTCAATGCTTTGTGCTCTATGGAACCGCTATTGGGAGCAATTTCCGGGTCAATGACGATGTGGGAGGTGGGGTACAGGCCCTGCCTGCCGTTGATACGGAGAGGTCAGGTAATTTTGTGGTCGTGTGGGAAGATAACCGCAATGGAAATTTAGATGTCTATGGACAGCGTTATGCGGCCAATGGAACTGCGCTGGGCACCAATTTCCGGATCAATAATGCACCTGGCATTCCAGGACACCGTTTCCCCGACCTGGCAGTACAGGAAGACGGCGGTTTTATGGTGGTCTGGCAAAATGGGCTCAACAGTACCGATTTTGACGTATATGCTCAGCATTATGCCGCCGACGGAGCGGCCATAGGGTCCAATTTTAAAGTAAATGACGATGCGGGCAATGCCAACCAGTTTAATGCCTCCATTGGAACCGATATGGCAGGCAATTTTGTTGTGGCGTGGGCAGATGGACGCAATGGTGACGGGGACATCTATGCCCAGCGCCTTGCCAGTGATGGAACGCCTCTGGGAAGCAATTTCAGAATCAATGACGATTCCGGAAGCGCAGGCCAGACCGATCCCGCCGTTGCCGCCCGCCTGGCGGAGCACTTTGTGGTGGTCTGGACGGATCGGAGGAACGGACACAACCTGGATGACATCTATGCCCAGCGTTACGGGACGAGCGCCACGCCGGCAGGACACAATTTTAAAGTCAATCAGGACGATGGGAGCGCCTGGCAGGGAGATTCTCGCCTTGCCATAGACGGGGAAGGCAATTTTGTGATCGTCTGGGAAGACCGGCGGAATGGAAATATGGATATTTATGCTCAGCAATATGCAGCAAATGGCACCCCTGGAGGCAGTAATGTTAAGGTCAATGATGATGGTGGAAACGCCCAGCACTCCGATCCTTCCCTGGCAGCGGACAGCGCTGGCCATGTTATTGTTGTCTGGCTGGATGGGCGCAATGCTGGCGGCGACATTTACGCTCAACGCTTTGCCCCCGATGGAACCCCCGTGGGACCCAATTTCAAGGTGAATGATGACGCCACCGGAGCAGGGCAGTGGAACCCTGATGTAGCTGCTGATTATGGAGGCAACTTCGTTGTAGTATGGGAAGATGATCGAAACGGCAATCAGGACATCTATGCACAGCGTTTTGCCGCGGATGGAACTGCACTGGGGGCCAATTTCAAAGTCAACACTGCCGGTCAACCCGCCGGAAACCCTTCTGTTGCCATGAATTGTTCTGGCTCCTTTGTGGTGGTGTGGGAAGACCTGCGCAACGGCAATTACGATGTGTATGGCCAGCGCTATTCGGCCGATGGCACGCCTGTTGGGCATAATTTTAAGGTGAATGACGACTCCGGGGCGGAGTGGCAGCGAGACCCCTCAGTTGCCTGCGACGAGGCGGGCAATTTTGTAATCGCCTGGTCGGATACGCGTAACGGGAACAGCGATATCTACGCACAGCGCTACGCCGCTGGCGGAACCGCGCTGGGTTCCAATTTTAAGGTAAGCAGTGATCCGGAAAATACCCGGCAGGAAAACCCGGCCATCGCCGCAGGCGCGTCGGGAAATTTTGTGGTGGTCTGGGTAGACTGGAACCATGGCAATTTTGATGTGTATGGCCAGCGCTATTCGCCAGATGGGACGGCTCTGGGTGCAAACTTTATTGTGCACCGGAACAGGCAAAAAACTCAGTTTTTTCCAGAGGTTGCGTTGTGGCAGGGAAGCATTTATACAAGCTGGACCAGTAACCATGTGGGGGGCACCGGCTTTGATGTCTGGGCCAATGTGCTGGACTGACAAAATCCCGTCACCGGTCTGAAACCCGATCCGCCAGTGTCCGGTGTAACAGTCTTTCAATTGCGGCAGAACTATCCCAATCCATTCAATCCGGCAACCACCATCCGCTACAACTTGCCGGAGGCTGCTCGCGTGGAGTTGGCCATTTACAATTCCCTCGGCCAAAAGGTGCGTACACTCGTTTCCAGCCAACAACCCCCCGGCCAGCACACAGTGA
>RFHE01000358.1 GCA_003696445.1 Calditrichota bacterium
CTATCTAGCGTAATTAAGAAAGGCCGAAATGGCATCCTTCAGGCCCATCAGCAATCCCTATATTGTGGGCAATCCGATCAAGACGAAGCGCATGTTTTACGGGCGCCAGGACGATTTCGAGTTCATCCGGCGCAAGCTGGAAAGCGGCGTGAAGAGTTACATTATTGTTTTCTGCGGGGAGCGGCGCAGCGGCAAGACCTCCATCTTGTTTCAAATTTTGAACGGGCAGCTGGGAGAGGATTTTCTGCCCATTTTGATCGACATGCAAACCATGGCCGGCTTAAAGAATGAGGCCGAATTTTTTGAAAAAGTGGCCCTGGAGATCGAGCGGTCCCTGCCGGAAAATGCCTTTCGGGCCGCCCAGTACAATTTTCATTCCCCCCAGGCCAGCCCGTTCAAAGTGTTCGATCAACTGCTGGGCGCGCTCCAGCAGAGCTTTCCGGAAAAAACCATCCTGTTTCTATTCGACGAATACGAGCTGATCGAAGCCAAAATCCAGGAAGGGACCCTCAACCCCAATCTGATCACCTATCTGGGCGGGGTGCTGGAAAGCGACCGCAAGATTTCTTTTCTCTTTACCGGCTCCAATCGCCTGGAGGAACGGCGGCTGGAGTACTGGAAAATTCTGCTCAGCAAATCCCTCTACCGCAACGTAAGCTACCTCTCCCGGGCGGATACCTTTCGATTAATTACCGAACCGGTCAGCGATCGGGTCAGCTATGATGAGGCGGTGCTGGACATGATTTACCGGCTGACGGCCGGGCAGCCGTTCTACACTCAGGTGGTCTGTCAGAATCTGGTGGATTACCTGAACGAGGTAGAGCGCACCCATGTCACCCCGGCAGATCTGGAACGGGTGCTGGAAGAGATTCTGGAAAATCCGCTACCGCAGATGATTTATTACTGGAACAGCCTGCCCAATAATCGCAAGCTGATCCTCTCCCTGATGGCCGAGATTCTGGACGATCCGGAGGCCTGGACCACAGGTGGGGAGATTCAGAAGACCTCCAGGCGGGAAGAGTTTGGCTTGAACCTGAATGTGAAGACCATTACCGCCACCCTGGAGGCGCTGTTCTATTCGCGGATGCTGCGCAAGCAGGATGCCCGCTACAATTTTCAGATGGACCTGTTTCGCCTGTGGATCAAACGGGACCACTCCTTCTGGCAGGTGATGAAGGAGATCAGCGCCAGCCAGACGGAAATGCGCATGGAAGAAAGCATTCGCCAGAGCCTTTCGGAACACTCCCGCCAGGCGCTGGAGGGGCTAGAGTTTTCGCCGGCAGGAGGCGGGAAGCGGTTTCTCCGGCCGCTGGCGCTGAGCCTGGTGGTCCTTGCCCTGCTGGGAGCGGGGGGCTATTTCTGGGTTTCCCGGCAGGCGGTGGAGCCGGCCGGTGAATTGCCCGTGGAGGGGCTCTCGCCGGTGGCCGTCCAGGAGGAAGTGGATTGGCGGGAACGGGCGCAGGAAGCCCGGAGCCGGGCGACCGATGCGGCTCAGGCAGCCCTTCAGGCCGGCGTCCAGCAGCGGGCGGCCGAGCTGTGGCAGCGGGCCCGGCAGCAGCTGGAACAGGGGGAGGCTGCTTATCAGGAGCAGCATTTCGAGCGTGCCTACCGGGCCTTTTTGCAGGTCGCCACCCTGTTTCAGGCCGAGCTCGATAAGCAACCGGAAGCGCCCCGGCCATCGGTTCCCGAGAAGTCCTCACAACTGGTTTCCCTTCGTCGCCTGGCGCTGGAGGCCCGCCGCAGCGCGCAGCAAGCCGAGAGCCAGCACACGGCCGCCTACCGCCGTGGCGTTTCCTTGCTGGCCGGGGCCGAGCGGGCGGAAAAGTCAGGTCGAGAGCAGGAGGCGACCCTCGGTTACGGAAAAGCCCGGCAGGCCTTTCAACAGGCGCTGACCGAAACCCTGGAGGCGCAGCGGGAGGCGATCCGCCGGCTCATGGCGGAGGTTCAGCGGTGGCGCCTGCAGGCCGAACAGGCCGGGATGCAACAACGAGATCCCCTCGCCTACCAGGCCGCCCGGGAGATGTGGGCGCTGGCGGAACAGGACCTGCAGCAGGAACAGTTCGATCGGGCCCGCCAGAGGCTGGAGGAAGCCGGCACCCTGTTCCGCGAAGGGAGCAAGCCTGCCGGTGCAACCCTGCCAGCGGAGAGTGACATTCGTTCCCTGGAAAAGAACATTCAGCAGTTCAAACAGGGGCTGCCCGCGGACATCCATGTGGTGGAAGCGTACCGGCAGGCCGAGGCACTGGAAACCGAGGCCAGGCAGGATGTCCTGGCGGGCCGCTCCGCCCGGGCCCGGGACAAACTGCAGCAGGCCGATCGACTCTATCGCTCGGCCCGGGACCACTACCAGAACAATCTGCAGGCCATTAAAGACCTGATGGAACAGTACCGGCAGGCCGTGGAACAGGAGGATCTGCCGGGCATGCGCCGCCTGTACGTGGACCTTTCATCGGAAAGCCAGAAACGCTGGGAAAACTTTTTTAACGTGGTCAGCCGGTTACAGGTGATGCTGGAGGTCAAACAGATCCGCCTGTTCGATTCCGCTGCCGAAGTGCATTCCCAGGTGCAATTCAACTATCAGGGCGCCGAAGGGTCCGGACACGTCCAGACGTGGGTTTTTGGTTTCCGAAGGGTGAACCGGAGC
>RFHE01000359.1 GCA_003696445.1 Calditrichota bacterium
AACGCAATGGTATCTTCCAGCAATCGGCGGAGCATGTTTTGCAGCCCGGCGATGTACTCACTCAGATCGAGCAATTTGGGCTGAATCATCTGTCGCCGCCCGAAGGCCAATAACTGATCGGTGAGGCGAGCGCCGCTTTCGGTGGCTTCGATGATCCGCTCCACATCCTTTTCTAGACCAGGAATGTGGCCGTAAGTGCTTTGGATCAGCTCTGCGTAACCAAGAATGAGGCTGAGCAGGTTGTTAAAATCGTGGGCAATACTACCCGCCATTTGCCCGATTGCCTCCAGGCGTTGCATTTGCTGCAATTGGTGTTCCAGCTGCTTTTCCTTGGTCAAATCCCGCACGATAAAAGCGTAATTAATTACCCTGCCGTAACTATCTTCTATGGGAAAAGCGCTGATGAAGCGGTGGGTCTCGGTGCCATCTTTCTTCGTCTGGACCAAGGTTCCCTGCCAATATTTTCGTTTCTTCAGCAGGTCCCATACGGTTTTGAGTTGTTCGCTGCCCATGCCACTGAACACCCGCCGGAAAGGGAGTCCCAGCACCGATCCACGAGTTTGGCCGGTCAGTTTTTGAAAGGCCGGGTTGGCATAAATGACAAACCCTTTTTCATCGGTGATGATCACCCCCTCTTTCGACTGCTGCACCACCGTTGCCAGCCGGTAAATTTCTTCTTCCTGAGCCTTGCGCTCGGTAATATCCTGAACAATGCCCTGCACGCCGGCTAAACGGCCGTTCTCGTTGCGCAGTACCGTGGCCGAAAGCAACCCGATTTTTACTGAACCATCTCGACTCCAACCACGAACCTCCTGAGCGCGCACATAACCCTGTTGAAGCAGTTTTTCAACCACCCGTTGCGCGGCATGGGGATCGGCCGCCAATTGAAACAACGAGCTGCCACGAAGCTCGGCAGGTTTGTAACCTAGCACCGTTTCTACAGCTGCATTGATATCTACAATATGGCCTCGTGCATCGGTGGTGAAGACGATATCCAGAGAGTTCTCGAAAAAGGAACGAAATTTGGCCTCGCTCTGGCGCAGCTCCTTTTCAATCCGTTTCCGTTCAGAGATGTCCAGAATGGTTCCCCGGACGTATTCCTGGTTATTGGCCACAAAATAAGTGAGATGGACCTCGCACCAGATCGGCTTTTTGTCGGCGGTTACATGAACCCATTCAAAGGAAGGATCTTCGCCCTGCCTGGCTCGGGTAAGGTATTCTTCGATTAACTCGCTGGAAAGCCGGCCGTTGGGCTGATATTGTGGGCACAAATCGAGCAATGAACATTCAAAGAACCTTTCCGGCGAATAGCCGAACAATTTAAAAGCTTGAGGATTGGCATCCTTAAAACGGTCGGTTCCAATTTCGTAAAGGATAATGGCTTCCGGTGCTTTATCCAGAAGGGAACGCAGCTGCGATTGGCTTTCCCGAAGGGCCGCTTCTTGGGCCTTGCGCTCGCTGATGTCCCGGGCAACGCCAATCAAAGCCACAATCTGGCCGCGAGAATCCCGAACCGCCGATGTGGATAGAAAAACCGGAAACACTGAGCCGTCTTTGCGCCGATTCATCACCTCCCCCTGCCAGCCCCCCCGAAGGGTGGCCTCCAGAATTTGCCGGTCCTTTTCCTCGGAAAACCCCTCAGGGCGCAATCGGCTAACCGACTGGCCAATGAGCTCCTCCCGGGCGTAACCGTAAACCCGGATGAACGCATCGTTGACAAAAATGATTCGGTTGTCCAGGTCGGTGATGCTAATGCATTCGGTGGTACTGCGCAGAGCTTGAGCCAGAACTTCCAATTCCTGGTGGGCTTTTTTTTCCGCAGTCAGATCCTGAAAAAATAAAACTTTTCGGTCTTCACTCAGGCTGGTCTGTTTTAATTTAAACCAATGCTCCCAGCCGGTGGCCGATTCACACAATTGCACTTCCAGTACGAACGTCTCCCGCCCAAGGGATGCCAGTTGTTTTTGAAAGGCGGCAATACTTTCTGAAGTCCAGGGGGTGGAGTTCCGGATGGTCTGAAAAAGGGACACCCCTGGGCTGGGTACCTGGGAGACCTGCAAAATCTGCCACCAGGCCTGATTGGCCCACAGAACCCTGAATTCATCGTCCACCACCGCAATCCCGATGCCCAAAAACCCCAAAACCGATTCCCATTCCTGGGTAAACAAGGGTTGCGTTTCGTGCTCCTCGCTCTCAATCGGGTTTTCCACGGGCAAAGAGATCGAGGGAAGTTCTTCGATTTCACCCCAGAAAAGAATCTGTCCATCGGCGCTATCCAAGGAAGTATTCGGGCACAGCGTAACTAAGAAAGATTGGCCATTTGCCGCCCGAATCACAAATCGGTAATTAACATCTCCCTCGGAAGTTGTGGCGGCCAGTTGTTTTTTGATCTGTTGCAGCGATATTTGGGGGAACATTTTTTCCCACTGAGGCGGTTCGTCCTCCTGCCCACGGGCGTTCGGCCAGAGATTCAATATGCTAAGCTGGCCATGCACCCGCCCCGCCCGGTCCACCCAAAACTGCCGGTGTGCCTCAAAATGCTCTCCTTCACTGGAGGACGTGGAAGAACGATCCTCCAGCAAATTTGTAATGATTTTTCCCAGCATCTCTTGCTGAGCTTTGGGATGTCGTAGGCTGGCCTCCGAATGGGATGAAACCATCCCTTGTGGATTGCGGCTAAAAACAACCAGAGGTGTGGCGTCGTCGTTTTCCTTCAGGCCACTCAGCAGGGACTCCAGTTGAGACCAATCAATGCTAGGTCCGGCTAGAATAATGTCGAACTTGTCTCGAACTCGGGGTTCCGGCCAGGCTGCCATGTTAGGCTGGTAGGTTAACCGGGCATCGGGAAAACGTGCCCGGATTTTTTCTGCCAGTGCCCGTTGCTGTTTGGAATCGCCTCCCAGCAGTAATATTCGCCACGCCATGGTTTGCCGGCCCCCTCAAAGATTTGCCTCTCTGCCCCTGCTTGGCAGTTCTAATCCTGTTGGATGGTTCTCACCTTAGTCCTTCCGCCGGCCTTCCCTCACCCGCAGTTTAGTTTACCTTGAATGATTAAACAATGGGACATTAAACATAGCGGCCGGTAAAACCAAATACCGGTCACAGGTCACATTTTTTCTTTTGATTCAAAAATTGGACCCCATACGAAACCGAAAAGGCTCACAGACAAGCCGGGAAGGTTGTTAAAAACAAAAGTCTTACCCAGGCTTGCTGGGAAGAAATTAAATTTTCTTCCATGAGTAAGAAGTTACTGACAGAACGGGAAATTCACGGTTTCCGAGAGCGGCTGTTGGCCTGGTACCGTATCCACCATCGGGCGTTGCCCTGGCGAGCCACCCGCGACCCCTACCGCATCTGGGTATCCGAAGTCATGTTACAGCAGACCCAGGTCCAGACGGTGGTGGACTACTACCACCGTTTTCT
>RFHE01000360.1 GCA_003696445.1 Calditrichota bacterium
AGAACATTGCCCCCTTCCAGGCCCAGCACAACCGTGCGGCGCTGGTTTTGAACCGGAATGTGGCAGTTTAAGCACAGCCAGGCGGGCGAATCGGGCTTGCGCAATTCGGCCTGAAATTGCAGGTCTCGATAGGCACGCGCGTGGGTACTCTGCAGCCAGTCCTGGTAGATTCGCCGGTGGCAACTGCCGCATTCCTCCGCCCGCAGGGCCTGCACGCCCGGCAGCGGCTTTAACAGCGGAATGGAAAAGGCGTAGGGCTGTTTTTCTGGGTGAAAGCGTGCCTTTAAATCAACCCGCTCCGGTAGCTGGGCCTGAAGGGATGGATTCCCCAGGGGTAGAGCACTCAACAATAACCCGGCCCACAGAGCCCTTGAACACTCCCGGACCAGTTGCTTGAGAAGCCGTTCTAAAAGTCCGCACGCCGTTTTCGCCATAGCCCCTCGTCTGCTAACATACAAAGATACGATAATATGGTTACGGAAAATTAGATAAGGGGAAAAATTTCTCTCTTTGGCCAAAGGTGTGCTCCCTGCCCGGCTTTTTTGCCGTTCCCGCCATCCGCCGGCCACGATTAACGGTTTCTTTTTCTGCCCTCAACCATTAATTTAGACCCGTTGAAATCAGATAAGGAAGAGTCCAGGCGTCCCTGTATGAGCAAGCCGGCCACCAGATCCAAGCAAAAAGCGGCGACCACTCCCCTCATGGAGCAGTACCTGGCCATTAAAGCCAAGTACCAGGACATGATTTTGCTTTATCGTATGGGCGATTTTTACGAGACCTTTTACCAGGACGCCCAGATCATCTCCCGCGTGCTGGGCATTGCCCTCACCAAGCGCTCCCACGGAAAAGTGGCGGACGTGCCGCTGGCCGGCTTCCCCTACCACGCACTGAACGAATACCTGCCCAAGCTGGTGCAGGCCGGCTACAAAGTGGCCATTTGCGAGCAGGTGGAAGATCCCAAGCTGGCCAAAACGGTGGTCAAGCGCGAGGTGGTGGAAGTGGTGACCCCCGGCACGGCCCTGTCCGAAAAGCTGCTGGACCACCGGTTCAACAACTATCTGGCTGCCGTTTACCTGGATGGTGGCCGGGCCGGCATCAGCTTCAGCGATTTTTCCACCGGAGAATTTTTTCTGACCGAACTGCCCGAGGCCGACCTGCTGCATTACCTGCAGGAAATCTCGCCCCGGGAAATTCTGGTCCCCAGCAGCGAGGCCTCTCGCCTGGAACCGTTGCTCAAAGAACGGGTGGGGGCCTTGATCAGCCCCCTGGAGGACTGGATTTTTTCCCTGCAATTTGCCCGCGACGTGCTGTTAGAACACTTTCAGATCCGCAGCCTGAAGGCGTTTGGCATTCAGGAAGCTGGCCCGGGGGTGGTAGCCGCCGGGGCAGTGCTGCAGTACGGCAAGGAAAACTTTCCCAACCAGCTGGCTCACATTGTCCGCCTGAGCCTGATCCCTGCCGGCGATACCATGATTCTGGACGCCACCACCCGGCGCAATCTGGAAATCACCCAGCCGTTGATGAGCCAGCGCCGGGAAGGGACGCTGATTTCCATCCTGGACGAAACCCGCACCCCCATGGGTGCCCGGCTGTTGAAATTTCTGGTCACCCACCCGCTCATTCGCCTGGCACCGCTCAAGGAGCGGCTGGCCAGGGTGAGCTGCTTTTTCCAGCGGCGGGAATTACGCCAGGCTCTGCGCGAGCACCTGGGCCAGATCGGCGACCTGGAACGGCTGTTTACCCGCCTCAGTGCCGGACGGGCCACGCCGCGCGATCTCATCCAGCTGAAAAATTCCCTGAAGCAAATTCAACCCATCCGGCAGCTGCTGGAAAAAGAAACACCGCCCGAGCTGGCAACCTATCGCCAGCAACTGGATGGCCTTGGCGAAGTGGTGGCCCTCATCGAGAAGGCCATCGTGGACAATCCTCCCCTCACCCTTACCGAGGGCAACATCATTAAGGAAGGCTTCGACGCCAGACTGGATGAATACCGGCAGATCAGCCGAACCGGGAAGCAGTGGATTGTAGAATTGCAGGCCCGCGAGCGGGAACGTACCGGGATCCCTTCCCTGAAGGTCGGCTACAACAAAGTGTTTGGCTATTACCTGGAAGTCACCCGTCCCCACCTGGACAAGGTCCCCGAGGACTACATTCGCAAGCAGACCCTGGCCAATGCCGAGCGCTTCATCACCCCCGAATTAAAGGACTTTGAGGAAAAGGTTCTGACCGCCGAAGAAAAAATGGCCGAGCTGGAATACCAGTTGTTCCAGCAAATTCGCCAGCAGATTGTGGGCTACGGGAAGGCCATCCAGCGCAACGCCGGGCTGCTGGCCGAACTGGATTGCTGGACCAATTTTGCCCACATCGCCGAAAAATACCAGTATGTGGAACCGGAGGTGAACGAGGGGGAAGAAATTTTCATTGAGGCAGGCCGCCACCCGGTGGTGGAGCGTCTGTTGCCGCCCGACCAGCCCTTCATTCCCAACGACACCCATCTGGACAGCACAGACACGCAGATCATGGTCATTACCGGGCCCAATATGGCCGGCAAATCGACCTATCTGCGCCAGGTGGGCCTGATTGTTCTGCTGGCCCAGATCGGCTGTTTTGTGCCCGCCCGTCAGGCCCGAATCGGGCTGGTGGACCGCATTTTTACCCGGGTGGGCGCCTCGGACAATTTGGCCTTTGGCGAAAGCACCTTCATGGTGGAAATGCTGGAGACGGCCAACATTCTGCACAACGCAACGCCAAGAAGCCTGATTTTGCTGGACGAAATCGGCCGGGGCACCAGCACCTTCGACGGGCTTTCCATTGCCTGGGCGGTGACCGAATACCTGCACAACCATCAGCCGGTCCGGGCTAAAACCCTGTTTGCCACCCATTACCACGAACTCACCGAACTGGCCAGTATTTACCCGCGCATTAAAAACTTCAAAGTGGCGGTAAAGGAGTATGGAGATCAGGTCGTTTTTCTTCACCGGATTGAGCCGGGCGGCATGGACAATTCCTACGGCATTCACGTGGCCCAGATGGCCGGTTTACCCCGGGAGGTGGTGGAACGGGCACGCGAGGTCCTGCAAAACCTGGAGGCCAACGAACTGAGCCCGACCCGCCTGCCCCGGCTGGCCCGAAGGCGGCCGGGAAGCCAGGTGGACCAGAATCAGCTCAGCATCTTCGATGTGCTGAAACCCTCGCCGGTGGAAGAAGCCCTGCAAAAACTGGATATCAATCAACTGACCCCGCTGCAGGCATTGATCAAATTGGACGAGCTGAAAAAACTAATCCCCGAAAATAGTTCGCCAGCCGAACCATCCAAAGATTAGGCCTGTCCAGAGGCATTCACTAATTTCTTAATTCTTAATAATTTAGAATTTTTTCTTGCAAAAAAATTCGAGGCCAATTAAATTCGACCAACTTGAATTCGAGTGGCTAACCCGTTTCGCTTTGCAAACAACTGGGTGGCGGTGGCAGCGGACGGGGAATAAAAATACAGAACGATGAAACCGATTTGGACTGATGACCACATCGCGCAGGCGCCCTCCAGGAGTTTCATCCAGGAGCATCCAGCCGAACTGAATTCCAGCCCTTTACCGGAGGTCCATTCATGAAAACTGTGACCAAAAAAGAAGTGGCCAAACGGGTGGCCAAAATGATGGGCGAAAAAATCTACGTCACCGAAGAATTTGTTAA
>RFHE01000062.1 GCA_003696445.1 Calditrichota bacterium
AATGGTTTTAAAGCGCCTCCGGGCAGTTTCCCAGAGGCGCTTTTTATTCGGGTCACTTCCTGAAAAACGTTGGCCGGGCGCGTTCTCATGTCGGCATGGTCCCCCGGAACGTGGCGTTGGCGGGATTCTGCCAGGAGCAAAGGGTTCCCTCAGGTGTGTTGTTGTGCCGGCGGATGTTTTTTTAGGAATTCGGCAGAATCGGTAGGCACCAGAACAGATTCATTCCGGAAAAGAGGGGTTATTTGCGGACTTTCAGCAGGGTCACAAGGCCGGCAAAGCCGAAGACCAGGTTTCCAATCCAGGCGGCCAGCCAGGGTTCCAGGTCGCCTTTGTGCCCCAGCACCTGGCCGGTTCGCAAAAAGATGAAGTAAATGAAACTGATCAACAGGGCCATGGCAAAGCCGAAGGCCGGTCCGCTGCGCCGCTTGCGCGAGGCCAGGGGGGCACCAAACAGCACGATAATGAAATTGGCAAACGGATAAGAGATTTTAAAATACAGATCGACCAGCCATCGCCGTGCATCGGCACCCAGGGCCAGCATTTTATCCACAAAACGCTTCAGCTCCGCATAATTCATTTCTTCCGGCTTGATTTCCAGATCCACCAGATCTTCGTGGACAATGTGTGAATCGGTGTACCAGAGGCTGTCTCTTTGCTGAACCAGTTCCCCTTCCGGCAGAAACTGCCGAATGGTCACCATGCGCAATAGCCACTGACCGCGATCTTCTTTCCATTCCATGATCTGCGCATCCCACCGGCGAACCACCCGATTACTCTCGATCCACAAAATGCTGACCCGATTGGCAATTTTTTTCTCGCTGTTGTAAAGCTGAATAAAAACCTGCCGGTTTTCGCCGTCCTGCAGGGCCAGTTCCGTGCGCGCGCTGTGGATGCGGCGGGTTTCCTTTTTGATTTTGTAACGCCAGATGTCCAGACGGGCGCGGTTGGCCGATGGCACCACCGTTTCGGCAGCCACCCCGGAGGCAATGCTGATGAGCAGGGCCAGTGCCAGCAGGGGTGTTAGCAACCGGTACAGGCTGATGCCGGCGGACTGGCAGGCAATGATCTCGTTAGCCTGGGCCATCATGCCCATGGTGAACAGGCTGCTCAAAAGCATATTGACCGGAAGCGTCAGAACCACAATGTAAGGCAGGTAATACACGTAGTAGAGCACCACATCGTGAAAGGTGCCGTGATTAGCCAGAATTTTGTCCAGGTGCTCGATGAGGTCCACAACCACGAAGATGGCAATAAAGGCGAAATTGGCATAAAAGAGAATGCCCAGAAATTTGCGAACGATGTAACGATCCAGCAGGGTCATCGGGTAGCGGCATCCTCTCCTTTAAAGAAGCTTTGCAGAAAGCGGGGCAGGCGATCCCAGCGGAAGAAGACCGTTTCCCGGACGGTGCGATAGGTCATCAGCACGCCGGCCGTCCCCACCACAATGTTGGGGAACCACATGGCCAGAAAAGGGGAGAGCAGTTTGCGGTCGGCCAGCTCTTCCCCGCCGATCAGACAGGCCCAGTAAAGCAGGAAGAAGCCCACGCTGAAGCTCATGCCTACGCCCAGGCTGCCCCGGCGGGCCCGAATGCCCAGCGGCGCCCCGATTAAAACAAACACAATACAGGCAAAGGGAATGGAAAATTTTTTGTGAATCTCCACCAGGTATTTGTTTACCTGCCGTTCAAAATAATCGATGCTGGTGGCAATGGTGGTCAGTTGCTGTACGCTGGCCTGCAATCGCCGGCGAGCCCGGCTCAGGCTGCGCAAGTCGTTCAGGAGACCGTCCAACTTCTCGCCATAGGTGCTGCTTAGGGTCTTCCTTCCCCCAGGAATTGAGTCCGGCAGCACGTTTTGCCAGACCTCCAGGGTCTTGGACATTTCGTTTTGAATGGAATTGCGGTAGTTTTGAACCTGTTCCCGCATCATGGCAATGTTCATTTCGCGATCCCCGCGCCAGGAATCCTCACGCCGTTTGAAAACCATGTCCGGCGCAGGGATGTACACCACGTTGCGAGCAAATTCGATGCGCCGGTAGGCATCGGGATCGGTGCGGCTCATTTCGTGGATTTCTCCGTCGAACAGGGTGAAAACCAGCTGTTCCCGCCGCCGGTCGAAGACCATGAAACCGGATTTGGCAACCACCGCCCGCTGCCGGGAAGGGTCGCTGGCATCGAAGATGATCACCTGTTTCAACTTGTCTGCCCCACTGGGCGGTAGGGTAGGATTCATGATGGTGCCTTTGGAGGAGAGGCGTTCGCTGAGGGGCCGTTCCACCTCTTCCACCAGAATGGTAAACTTGTCCAGTTGGACGTAAATGCCCTCTTCCAGCTGGAGGGTAGGTTTTTTGCGAGCAATGCTACTGAACATCAAGCGGGCCTTGTGATTGAAGTCCGGCAACACCCGGTCGTTGTAAATCACCATCAGAACGGCAAGTAGGCTAGCCGCGATCAGGGCTGGGCGAATGGTGCGATACAGATTAATGCCACTGGTCTTCAGGGCAATGATCTCGTTGTCCGCCGAGAGCCGCCCGAATGCCATCAGCGAGGCTACCAGTACGGCCATCGGCACGGCCAGGGCCAGCATCCAGGCCAGATTCAGGTAGATGAATTCGATAATGGTGCTGAAAGCCAGACCTTTGCCGAAAATTTTGCCGATGTATTGCACCACAAATTTGGTGACAAACACAAACATGATCACGGCCAGGGAAAAGAAAAACGGTCCGAGGTGTTCACGAACGATGTAGCGGCTCAAGATGGACATAAAATTTCAGTGCGTTTTGAATGAAGAAATTTAATGGCATGGTGGTAGGCAACCTAAACCTTTGTTACAATTGTGTTTCGGATGGTTCTTTTAATTCATTCCTTAGATGTTGGTTCCTGTGGCTTCGAAAATTAAATTGGTTTCGTTCTTTGGCATTTTGTTTCTCGTGCCAGTGCCGGGAAGCGCGGTGAAAATCCGCCACTGCCCCGCAACTGTAATGGGGGACGAAAGCTCAACAGGCCACTGTCCTGCAAATCGGGATGGGAAGGCGAGCGAGTAGGACGATCCCTGAGTCAGGAGACCGACTGGTACGAAAAACCCGAAAAAAACCTTCGCGGGAAGGTTGGGTTGTTCGCTGAATCCCTCCCCGGGCCTGGCCCCGGGCGGTGCTCATCTTTTGACCCCAATTTTCCGTGCGAAGATTGGGGATTTTTTTTGCCCGAAACTGCGTGCCATGATGCGTTTCAAAAAATACAGAACAGAGATCATCGTGCTTGCCTCACTGCTGGGCTGCTTCTGGGGCTCGGTGCATGCCCAGAGCAACCTTCGCCTTACCGGCCAGGTGGTGGATGCGCTCAGCGGCGCTCCGATTTCCGGTGCGGTGGTTCAGGTTCGAGGTAGCAGTCGCCAGGACCGTACCGATCTGTCCGGCCGTTTTGCACTGGGGTACCTGCCTGCCGGCCTCTACGATCTGGAGGTCAGGGCAGCCGGCTACCAGGCGCAGCAGGTGCGTGGCGTGCAGGTGGGCGAGGCCTTTGCCCGCTGGCTTACCATCAGCCTGCTTCCCCAGGATCTGGCAGTGGACACCGTTCAGGTGGTTGCCTCCGGGGGCCGGGAGACGCCGGAGGTGGGGGTCATTGTGTTGGAGGGACGGCAACTGGCGGCGGCCAGGCGCCTGGGTATTCGCCGGCTTCTGGAGCAGGTGGCCGGTTTAAGCGTGGATTCCCCCGATGGCGCTGGCAGCACAGCCAGGGTGCGCATTCATGGGAGCCGGGCCAGTCAGGTGCTGGTGTTGCTGGATGGTCAGCGACTCAATCTGCCGGCCAGTGGGGAGGTGGATATCGAACGCATCCCCGTGGATCAATTGGTGCGGGTGGAGATAATCCGGCGCGGGGATTACACCCGCTACGGGGGACAGGCCTACGCCGGGGTGGTGCGCTTCCAGACCCGCCGCTGGGTGCACCAGCCACGCCTGAGCCTGGCCGGGGAGCGGAACGCCTTCCATGCCGGCTCGGCTACCCTTTCCGGTCAGTGGAACGGCGGGCGCTGGAGCGGGAGTGGACAGCTGATCCGGCGCTATGGCCGGCAGGATTTCCCCTACAGCTATCAGGGCGAGCAAATCCGGCGCGCGAATGCCTGGTTCAGCCGGACCGGCGGGTTCTTGCAACTGTCCCGCGGAACCTCCGCTTCATTGACCAGCCTGTCCGTGGAGCTCCAACGCACGCGCCGGGGATTGCCCTCCGCCTTCTTCAACGAAATGAACCCGGCCGGGGCCTGGATGGAGGAAAAACTGGCCTCGGTCAATGGGCGCTTCTCCCGGGAGTTATCCGAGCGGAGCTCGCTGGACATTCAACTGGCCTGGAATCGGGTGGTGCAGCGGTTCGTCAACACGCGGGCGCCCAGTGCGGTGTTGCGATACCACACCGCCCAGACCAATCAGACCGGCGAGTTTCGCCTGAGGCTGAACTGGCAGCCTGTTCCCTTCCTGAGGAGTGAGTTGGGCCTGCAGACCCTCCGGGAAGCGCTGCTGGGGGAAAACCTGCTCTATCCCCGGTTGAGCATGGGAGAACACCGGCGTTGGAGCCGGGCCCTTTACTGGCTTGGCCGGTGGCGCCTGCCGGTGTGGCCAGCCCTGTGGCGTCAACTGAGCCTCCACACGGGTATTCGGCTGGAACGGTATTTCGACCAGGCGGCGCAGCTGTTTCCGCAGGCCAGCCTGACCCTGCAGCCCTCGCGTTTCGATGGCCTCAGCCTGAGCGCGGCGGCGGGACGGGCGGCCCGCTACCCGGATTTTAACAGCCTGTTCTGGAAAGGCGATGCCCGTGCCATGGGCAATCCCGATCTGTTGCCGGAGGAAAAGACCTACTGGCTGGTGGAAGCCCGCTGGCAGACGGGCGGTATCCTGCGGCCGGCTGTCTCAATGACCTACTTCCGCGAATCGCTGACCCACCTGATCTTCTGGCACCGGCGATTCGACGGGGTCTGGCAGCCGCAAAATGAGGATCGGGCCCGAAAGCAGGGCCTGGATGCGGATTTAACCCTGGCCCTCCTGCCCGACCGCCTGCGCCTCTCCCTGGCCTACAGTTGGCTGGAGGCCATCAATCTGTCCCCGGAGCCCAATCGGCATGGCCGGCGCATCGTCTTTACACCCGATCAGATGCTGAATGGCACCCTGGACCTGGCCCTGGATCCAGTAGGCCTCACCATCCGGGGAAGATATGTGGGCAGTCGGGAAACCCTGCCGGCCAATCCCAGGGAAAGCCGATTGGAGCCGTACTGGGTGTGGGATCTGTACCTGTCCTTAACCTTTCCCCTCAAGGGCAGCCGCTGGCAGTTGGAGGCAAAGTTTACCAATCTGTTTTCCGCGCGCTACCAGCTGATTTTCGGCTATCCCATGCCGGGGCGTGCCGTCGGTGTAGGGTTTCGGTTGACTCTGCCTGGGGAGGGATCTTGAAAAGATGAACCGGAGTTGGCCGAAAAGGTTTGATTGTTGTATTTTTATGCAAACAACCGATTCACTTGCACGAGGCTTAAGTTAACTCTTCCCCCAACCTCCTCTCTTGCAAGAGAGGGGGCGAAGGGGGTGAGTTCCCTACAAGTAAAGGGATACAAGCTTGTTGTTTTGCCTAAATTGCCGTGTTTCGTTGAAAAACTGCAAGGGGAGGCGCTCCAGTAATACAAACAAATATATGCAAATATTCGCAAATATATTCAATGTGCTTTACTTTTTCGACAACACGCTGGAACCAGTAACGTTAAAAACTACGACGGAGGATCTCAAAATGAGTAGACGATTCGTTTGGCTGGTACTGGTAGTGCTTGGTTGGCTGTTCGGTGCTGCAGCGCAATCCGTGCCTCGTAGCGTCTATGTGGTCAATTCCCTCAGCGAAAACCTGTCGTTTATTAATCTAGAAAACGGTACCGTTGTTGGCGATGCCCTTCCCCTGGGCATGAACGCCATTCCCAACGACATTGAAATTCGTGGGCAGCGGGCCTATGTCGTCAATTCCGGACTCAACGAGATTCGGGTCATCGATCTGGCCACGCTTACCCTGGTGCAGACCATCGATCTGGGTAGCGGCACCAATCCCTGGAGCATTGAGTTCGTCAACGACTCGGTGGCCGCGGTTTCGCTCTGGTTAACCAATTCGGTGGCCCTGGTCAACGTAAAGCAGGGCCAGCTGGTTCAAACCATCCCGGTGGGCGTCACGCCCCAGGGCATGGCAGTGCTGGGCAATCGGCTGTATGTGGCCAATGCCGGTTTTGTGGCTCCCGGGCAGTACGACCCGGGCACCCTCAGCGTGGTGGATCTGACTACCAGACAGGTGGTGGACACCATTGCCGTGGGATTGAATCCACAGGCGGTGCAGCCGGACGGCGCGGGCCGCCTGGTGGTGGTCTGCAGTGGCGATTACGGCGCGGTGGGCAGCGAGCTGGATGTGGTGGACCCGGCTCAGGGCAGCGTGATTCAGGTCCAACCGCTTAATGTGGTTGGTACCAGTCTCGGGGTAAACGGTCTGGGCAAGGCGTTCATTACCACCTTTGGATCTGGCACGCTGGTTTACGATCTGAATGCGCAAAGTTTTGATCGGGATGAGACCAATCCGCTGAAAGGTGGGCCGGGGGTGGCCTTCGACGGAGAGAATAATGCTTACCTGGCCGATTTTCTCTCCGATTCGGTATTTGTTTACAACACAGGATACCAGCAAACCGCGGCCTACCTGGTGGGGGATGGGCCGGTGGCGCTGGCGGTTTTCGACCCCACAGTGGTGGGCATTGAGCCCCATGGCCGGCCCCTGAGCGGCACCTTCCGCCTCCATCCCAATTATCCCAATCCGTTCAATCCCGAGACGGTGATTGAATTCGAACTGCCCGCTGCCCAGCAGGTGCGGCTGGAGGTTCTGGATGTGTTGGGCCGACGGGTTCGCCTGCTGTTGCAAGGGTATTTGCCTGCCGGCACCCATCAGGTGCGCTGGGACGGCCGGACAGAATCGGGCCGGGAGGCTGCTGCAGGCACCTATTTCTACCGTCTTGTCGGCCCGAAC
>RFHE01000361.1 GCA_003696445.1 Calditrichota bacterium
CAAATGGCGCGCATCGGCCATGATGCCAGCAAGAGCGAACGCTATCGGCAGATGGGGGAGCTGCTGTTAAGCCAACCGCAGGCATTCCGGCCCGGTGCTCGGGAGGTTGTGGTAGTGGATTACTTTCGTCCCGAAATGCCCGAGTTGCGGGTGCCTGTGGAGCCCGGATTGAGTTTGCAGGAGAACGCCGAGCGCTATTTTAAAAAAGCCCGGCAGAGTGCCCGGCGCGGTCAGGAATTGAGCGAAGAAAAATCCCGGCTGCGCGAGGAATTGAAGTTTCTGGAAGAGGCGGCCCTGGCCTTGCAAAAGGCCGGGAATCGGAAAACGCTGGAAAAATGGGAGCAGGCCCTGAGACAACGCCATCTATTGCAAGGATCGGTTGAGGAACGCGCCTCTTACCGGCTGCCATATCGGCTCTTCGAAAAAGAGGGCTATCAGATCTGGGTGGGCCGAAGCGCGGCCGATAACGACCGCATGACCTTTGGCCTGGCGCATAAAGAAGACTGGTGGCTGCACGTGCAGGGCACCAAGGGCAGCCATGTGATAATTCGCAATCCCCGGCGCCTGGATTGGCCACCGGATTCGGTGGCCCATTTTGCCGCTCGCCTGGCGGTGACCTACAGCGCGGCAAAACACGCCCGCTACGTGCCGGTCATGGTGACCAAGGTGAAATATGTGCGGAAGCCAAGGAAAAGCCCTCCGGGTACCGTGGTGGCCGAGCGAACCCGAACCCTTTTTGTCGATCCACTGCCGGATTAGGCCGGGCACTGCCTGGCTACCGTAGCTCGGCGGACTGAAGTGGAAAAATAAAAAACCGTAAACCCGGATACACCGCTTTCGTAAAGAACAACGGCACATGGCTTCGAAAACCGGTCAGATCCGTTCCGAGAGTCTGTTCTAAATAAAGGCAGAGGCACATTCCTTATCGGCCGGGCCTCTGTGAGCCAAAAACACTTGAAGAGGAGCAACCATGGCTGTTGTCGAAGTCAACAACATTCGGAAAAGCTACGACGATTTTGTAGCTGTGGACGGGGTGAGCTTTTCCATTGAGGAGGGCACCATGTTCGGGCTCCTCGGGCCCAACGGTGCCGGCAAAACCACCACCATGCGCATGCTGATGAACATCATCGTGCCTGACAGTGGCGAAATATTGCTTTTCGGGGAACACTTCAGCGAGACTCACAAAAACCTTGTTGGCTATCTCCCCGAGGAACGTGGTCTTTATCCCCGAATGAAATTGCTGGACCAGTTGCAGTTTATGGCCGAATTGAAAGGCATGCCAGCAACCCGCGCCCGTCAGGAGGCGGCGGATTGGCTGAAGCGCTTCGATCTGTACGAATTTGCCGACAAGAAAATTCAGGAACTCTCCAAGGGGATGCAACAAAAAGCGCAATTTATCGGCACCATTCTTCACCGCCCGCGCCTGGTGATTATGGACGAACCGTTTTCCGGGCTCGACCCGATCAACGCTAAATTCTTGAAAGATATTTTGCTGGAATTGAAAAATCAGGGCATGACCATCATTCTTTCCACCCATTTAATGGACCAGGCGGAAAAACTGTGCGAGCAGATCTGCCTGGTCAATAAAGGGAAGGCGGTATTGAAGGGCAAACTGTCTGAGATCAAGCAACGCTTCAGTCGCAATATGGTTTTGCTGGAATATGAAGGAGAGGGTAGCCGAATTGCTCATCTTCCCGGTGTGGAACAGGTAAACGATTACGGCAACTATATGGAAGTCCGACTGGCCGAGGGTTGCAAGCCCCAGCAATTTCTCCGGGCACTGGTGGAGGATGGCATTGAGGTGCGGCGGTTCGAAACCACCGAAACCCCGCTGGAAGAGATTTTCATTCAAATCGTGGGGGGCGGTCACCATGAATAAAACGTGGATTCTGATCAAGCGCGAATTTAAAACCAAAGTGATGACCCGTGCGTTCATCATCAGTACCGTCGTCACGCCGCTGCTGGTACTGGGCTTTGCCTTCGGGCCGGTTTTGCTGATGAAATATGCTGGCGAGAATCCGGTCATTCTGGGCTATGTGGATTACAGCGGCAAGTTTGGCGATCGGATGGAAGCGCTGTTTCCCGATACGCTCAAAAACGGCCAACCCCGCTTTCACCTGGTTTCCATTCCGCCGGAGGTCTTTGAACAACGGCGGGAGTCCTACCGTGAGGACCTCCAAGAGGGGAAGCTGGATGTGGTGATTCTGATTCCCGCCGACGTGGACCAGAGCCGCGAGATCACTTACCTGTCCAAATCGGTAAGCGATATTGAGTTGATTCAATTAATTCGCTCCCGAATTGCCGATCACCTAAATCGGCAAAGATTGCAGGCCGCGGGTGTTGCGCCCGAACTGATTGAGGAATTGACCCGCAGCGTGGAAGTCAAGACTGTGAAGGTGACCAAGGAAGGAGAGAAAGAAAAAGGTGTGGGAGAGGAATTCGGCACTGTGTTTGTTTTTCTGTTCATTCTTTATTTTACGCTGGTGTTCTACGGCGTGGCCATCATGCAGGGGGTACTGGAAGA
>RFHE01000362.1 GCA_003696445.1 Calditrichota bacterium
CAGATGCTCGATCAGTGCAGTTCCATTAAGTCCATCGGCCTGTGCCACGGGGTGTTCGATGGGCTGGATCAGATCGCCTTTTTGCTGGAAATGCCGTTTCGCGAAATCACCGGTCAACTGAGCGGGATTAACCATTTTTCCTGGTTCCAAAAGCTGTGGCACGTACCGGATGGGGAGGACCTGTACCCGCGCCTGCGGGAAGCGGAGCGCACCGCCCACTGGTTTGCCCGCTGGGACGATCTGGCGCTGAGCCGCATTCTGTTTCGGGTTTTCGGCCTCTATCCTTCGCCGGGCACCAATCACATCGGCGAATATCTACCCTGGGCCACCGAGTTTTACGCCAGCGCTTTGCTTGAGTATTTTTACGACCCGCGCGAGGGCATTCCCTGGGAAGGGGCCAACACGCCGCCTTACCTTTACAGCCTGACCACCCATCCCACCGGCGTGCCACCCCATCCAGAGGAACCGGTGGAAACCCTCTATCCGGACGATTCGGCTCAGGAGCCACCGCCCGGGCTGCCTACCCGGGAATTGGCGGTGCCCATCATCGAAGCGCTGACATGCGGCACCGAATATCTGATTCCGGCAGTGAATGTGCCCAATACCGGCGGGCTGGTGCCCGGGCTGCCCGAAGATGCCTTCGTAGAAATACCGGCCCTCATTTCCGGCGGCAAGTTGCAGCCCCAGAAGGCCGACCCACTGCCCGAAGGCGCCCTGGCGTTGCTGAGAACGCAGGTAAGCATTAATAAACTGCTGGTGCAGGCATTCGTGGAGAACTCCCGGGATCGGCTGCTGCAGGCCATGCTCATCGATCCGGTAACGACCTCTTACCGAAATGCCGTTCATCTGATCAACGAGATGTTCAAAATTCAGGGGGAGGCCTTGCCCCCACTTCAATGGGAGGGGAAGCCCAAGGGATGAAAAAAGGTGGTCACTTAAAAACTCATCTGCTCTCGGTTTGTACGGTCTGCGGGGTTGCCTTGATGGCTGCTGTGTTGCTGATCGGCCAGCTGAGTTGCAGCAAAAAACACACCCTTGGGCCTGAGAAGCTCCAGCAGGCCATGGCGCATCGCAACCTTGGGCTGGCCTACCTGGAAGAGGATCGCTATCAGGAGGCCGTTCAAGAATTTAAGGCACTGGCGGAGCTGGTGCCCTGGGAACCGATGGCCTACGCAAATCTGGGGCTGGCCTATCTCCGGCAGGACGATTATGCCAGCGCGGAAAAATGGTTGAAAAAGGTCGCCCGGATGGCGCCGGAATCCCCCGAGGTGCAATTGCTGTTGGCTCAGTTGTACCAGATTACCGGCAAGGGGGAGAAGGCACTCAGCATCCTTAATCGCCTCATTTCCAAACATCCCGATCATCCCCGAGTCCTGTATTTTCTGGGGGAGTACCATCTTCAACGCGGGGATTCGACCTCCCTGACCAGAGCGGAGATCTACCTGGGCAAGCTGGTCGGCTTGTTGCCGGCCAATTTGGTGGCACGCCTGTTTTTGCTGCAGGCGCAGATGGCGCTGGGCCATCGTGCGGATGCCCTGCAAAATCTGGAAACGCTTCGCCAGATTCTGCCTGCCCTTTCCGAACCGGCCCGATTGGCACTGGAACGATCCATCCAAGCGCTGTTGAGTGGCGATCTGAACGCAGCCAGGCCCCAGGTCCAAATTCTGCACAATCTGCTTCGCAATTTGCCCCAGTACCAGGCCGGCGAGGCGGAACTGAGAGGCAGCGCGCGGACGGCTGTCGGGCTTCCCGTCCAGCATTTTCTTAAAATGAAACCGGTATCTTCCGGACAAAAGCTGATCACTGCTCCGCCCAGAACCGTGCATTTTCAGGAAGTTACGGAACGAGTGGGTCTGCCCGGCTCCGGCACCGCCGGCCGGATTCAGCGGCCCGCGGCCCTGGCCTGCGCGGATTTTGATGGCGATGGGGACGTGGATTTGCTTGCCGGCCTGCCGGGCAAACCGGTCCAGATCTGGCAAAATGAGCGGGGTACCTTTAAAGTCAGGCCGGACGTGGGACATCTGGCGCATTTAAAAGGGGCAACCCTGGCGAAATTCGCCGATTTCGACAACGACGGCCACCTGGACCTGCTTGTGGCCGTGCAGCATGACCTGCGTTTGTTGAAAAACGACGGCACCGGCCGGTTTGTCGATTACACCAGCGCCTCCCAGATTAAACTCCCAACTTCGGCAATGGTACAGGATGCCCTGTTTGCCGATCTGGATCATGAAGGGGATTTGGATCTCCTGCTGGCCACCAACCGGGGAGTCATGTACTTTCGCAACGATGGCAACGGCCGCTTCAGCAGATGGGACGAGGAGGCAGGTTTCCAGGTCGGCCCGGTCGAAGCGACCAGCGCCGCCTTTGCCGACCTGGACGACGACCGGGACACCGATGTGGTGGTGGGCAACGCCGCCGGCGCCATGCTGCACTTCGACAACTTGCGCCAGGGGTTTTTCCAGGAGGTGGCCAGGCATAGCGGACTTGCCGGTGCGATCGGGGTCACAACCCTGGCTGTTGCCGATTACAACAACGATGGTTATCTGGATTTAGTCACCGCCTCCGGGCAGCCTGCGCAGCCGGTGCTGTTTCGCAATCAGGGGGATGGCACCTTTGTGGCCGATTCCAGCGCACTGAGCAAAGGCACCGGCCCGTTGCTGCAGCGCGTTTACGCGATTCATCCCTTCGATTTGGACAACGACGGCTATCTGGATCTTTTGCTCGCCGGTCAGCCGTCCCCGGGGAACACCTCGGCCACCGGCCTGAGGGTACTGTACAATCTTCAGGGAACCGGCTTTGTTGTCGCCCCGGAGCTTCTGCCCCAGCTGAAAGAAACCGTGTTTCAAGTCTGCACGCCGGACTACGACGCTGACGGCGATCTGGACATTGCCGTCCTGGCCGGCCATGGCCTGCATTTGTTGCGCAACGATGGTGGAAATGTGAACAACTACCTGGTGGTTCGCCTGACCGGCCTGCGCAGCGGCAGCGGGAAAAACAATTACTTCGGCATCGGTGCTCGGGTGGAGGTTAAGGCAGGCACCCTCACCCAGGTTCGGGTGATGACCGAACCCATCGCACACTTTGGCCTGAACGGCTACCAGCGGGCCGATGTGTTGCGGGTGGTGTGGACCAACGGGGTGCCGCAAAATCGATTTCATCCGGAAAAGAATCAAACGCTGGTGGAGAATCAGATTCTGAAGGGCTCCTGTCCCTGGCTCTTTGCCTGGGATGGGCGCCGTTTTCGTTTTGTCACCGACGTTCTCTGGGCCAGCGCCCTGGGCATGCCGCTGGGCATTCTGGGGACGGAAATGCATTACGCCTTTCCCCAGGCCGCCGTGGAGTACATGAA
>RFHE01000363.1 GCA_003696445.1 Calditrichota bacterium
CCTCCATTTCCAGAACGGGCGATCGATACCTCATTTCTCTAAATCTGCTGGAAGTTGATAAAAACCGCACCCTCCTTACCGCCCGGGAAGAAAGTGCCGGCCTGGATGGCATCCCTTCCGCCATTGACCGGCTGGCGGAGAAAACCCGTCGGGGCTTGCAGGAAAGCCTGGTGGAAATCCGGGCCAGTCAACGGCAGGTGGCGCAGGTGACTACCGCCAGCCTGGAAGCCTATCAGCACTATTTTCTGGGTGAACAATTGCTGAACCGCTTGAAGATTGCCGAGGCCGAGCAGGAATACCGACAGGCCATCGCCCTGGATTCCACCTTCGGGCTGGCTTATTATCGACTGGCCTACGCCCGATCCTGGCAATTAGGGGAGGAGCACCTGGGCAGGGAGCCTCTGCGCAAAGCGCTGGCTCTGCTGGATCGAATTCCGGAAAAAGAACGCTTCCTGGTGCGTGCCGAACAGGCCCGCATCGAAAAAGGGCTGGAAGCCTATTTTCGGGTGCTGAAAGAAATGGAACAGCACTACCCCGAGGAAAAAGAAATGCTGTTTAATCTCGGCGATTATTACCTGCACACCAACCAGCCGGAGAAGGCAGTGGTGTACTTTGAAAGAGTGGTAAACCGCGATCCCACCCACGGGCGCGCTCTGGAACACCTGGCCCGCGTTTACAGCGATTTGCATCAGTATGAGAAGGCCCTGGCATTTGCCAGACAGTTCCTGTCGGTCACCAACTCGCAGAGCGCCTACTTTCAGCTCGCCGACCTGTATCAGAAAACCGGGAATCCGGAGGGAGGGATCCAGACCCTCCTGCAGGCTCGGGTCGCCTACCCGCAAAATCCCCACATCAATCTTTCCCTGGCTGCGCTGTACACCGATCTGGAGCGATACCGCCAGGCGGAAGAGGAGTTGCTGCGCTTGCGAGAATCTCCAGATTCCGAAGCCCGTTTCTGGGGCGCGTGGGGATTGGCCTTCTTTTATCCCTATCTGGGTAAATATCGTGCCGCAGACCAGGCCTGTAAACAGGTGATTCAATATCACTGGCAGCAACGGGATACCACCGCAGCGGCCATCATGTTGCTTTACCAGGCCCTGCTGAAGGTCTGGGGTAAAGGAGACATTTCCGCAGCCTGGCAGATCGCACAACGCACCCGGCCATTTCAACCCCGGATCGCTTCCTACGCTTACTGGCTGGGCTGGGCCTTGCTGGCCATGTACCGGCAGGATTATGCAACCGCAGAAAAGGTCATCCAAGCCCATCGCGGTCAGTTGTCCTGGCTGTCTCCGCATCTGAATGCCTTCCAAGGAGAATGCGAGCAGGCACAGGCAGAAATGGAAAAACGAAGTTCCGAAATACCGGAATACGTGCGCATCGCCATGCTTTTCCACCTGGCCCGTTGCCTGTATAAGAAAGGGGAACTGGCAGCGGCGGAAAGGGCCTTGCTGGCACTGCAGAAAATCCAGGACCACAGCGGGGGCTTTCGGGCGGCCTTCTATCCCCGGAGCATTTACTGGCTGGGGCGCATTTTTGAGCGTCGTGGAGAGGTTCAGCGAGCCCGGGAGACGTATCAAAAATTTCTGGAGCTGTGGCATTCTGCCGATGAGGAGCTGCCGCTGCTGCAGGAGGTGCGAGGGCGATGGAAAAAATTGCAGGGGCTTGCTGAGGAGATTCCCATGTCTTTTGGGCTTCGCTCGAGATGACACCACGGGTTACTAAACTTACACTTATCTTTTCTCCAAATGTACACTGTAGCAGATTTTCCAAACCGGGAACACGCGGACAATGCCAAAGAAAATCCTTAAAACAGCGGCAAACGTTGTCGAGCCTGTGTCCGCCTTCCTCGACAAAGTTGTCGAGAAGCGTGACTAGTTTCCTGCCATAGCCAGGTTTACATCAGGATGCATTGTTTGATAAAACAACAACTTACATCCGCACCAGTTCCCGGTGAAAATTTCTGGCACACTTTTGGACATTTTTCAATCAAATCCTGAATCGGTGAGCGACTCGCCCGCAGGGGATTTTCCCATGGGCGATGGCGCTGCTGTATGATTATCTAAATACTTAAGGAGGTAGGTCATGAAACACACACTATTTTTATCAACCGTCTTTTTCACCTGGTTTTTTTTTTTGTAGTGTACATTCGTCGATTTTTGCTCAGGTGGAGAATCCCTTTCCTCTGAAAGGCAGAGCTGAAATTTCGGCGGCATTCAGCTACCAATCTTTCAAGGAAAAGGACTCCGAAGAAAGGGATTGGATGTGGGTGTTGCCCATTCGCGGTGGTTACTATCTGAATCAGTATGCAGGAATTTTCGGAGAGATATTTCTGACAGATTTTAAAGGCGGAGAAGAGGAAGAAGGAGAGAGCGGAAGAATTCTTTCGCTGTTAGCCGAGTTTGGTTATCCCACCGCCAATCGCGGGGTGATTCCGTTTGCCCTAGTTGGATATGGGGTTTCCAACGGCAGTCTTTTCCTGGATCGAATCGCACTGAAGAATTATTCAGATGTCACCCTGGGCGTGCTCAATATTGGCGCCGGATTAAAACTACCGGTGGGAGACCGGGTTCTGCTGCGCGGAGAGCTTCGTTACCTCAATTTTAGCGGTTCCAATGGAAGTGAGAAGATAGATATTTCCTTCAATTACATCAATTTTCTGATTGGGATGGCGCTGGTGCTCTGAACCCATTAAGTCAATAGGAGGCAGGTTATGAGCACATTTTACAAATATCTAATAGTATTTATCCTGCTATTCGCTACGCTCACCAAAACCCACGCCCAATTCTCCTGGAAACCCAAACCCTACCCCAGATCTCGTAGCTTTCTGGTCACGGACTTCCAGACCCTTGTCCGAGTCAATGCCCCGCCACATCAACGATGGCAATTTTTTCACTTCGATACACTGGAACACGTCTGGACAGAAAGCCTGAGAGGCAAACTCTCGCTCATTTCCGACCTTGGTGTGATGCTGAATCTGAACCCGCATTACGCGATGGGTCTATCCCATATTCTGGTCGCCAATTTTGGTGGCGATCAGGACGGTCTGTATGGAGGCTTAAAAGTCCGCTTTCGAAGATGGTTGAATCAAAAAAACGCAATTGAATTTTCACCCGGCTTACTGATGTGGGGAAATACAATTGGGGGCACCTTCAAAAGCCCTGGCCTGGCTGCCAGTATTGATTATCGCTGGCAGGAGATTCTCGGTGTGTCGGTGTATGTGGAATATCTTCTGGGACAGGACTGGCAAGATTCTGCTGGCCAATTTGGATCATCAGCCAGGACCGACAACGACCTGGGCGTGTATGTGGGAGCCCGATCGGGTGCCATTCCCGGGCTCATTGCCAATGCTGCCGGTTTTGCCGCCTTAGGGGCGATCGCGGTGATATTTGCGATCGGCTCCGGTGACGATTAAACAGACCGGCTGTCTTCAATTTTGAGGCAATTGATTTAAGATATGGGCAGGACTTTGCCATGCCAATATCTACTGACCTAACATTTGTCCCGGGTATTCCAATAACGGCTTCCCTTTCCTATTCCATGAAAAACAATCCGGTCTTCCCGGTTTTCGGGAAATGTCAACTGGCAATCATTCAAGTCTATTCGTGCCGGATGGAGCAACTGCCCGGTAATTCGGCGATAACTGTCTTGCTGGTTGTTGCACTGAATGGCCGGGGACATCTCGCCAGCGCACTTCCCTCTGGTGCCCTGTTTCTAGCCGGTAGGAACAGGGCTGTCCACCCCGGGAAATGGTGGAATCGAAAAGACTGCGACATCGGGCGGCTCGGTTTCCCATTTACGGAGGACCCGGCCTTTCAGTCTCCAATCAGGTGAAGTTCAAAACATTTTTATGGCAAAAAGCGGCTATCAGAGCAGGGTTGGCAGAACCATGAACTTTTCAGGAAGGGATTTTCAGTACGGGCACGTGGGAATGGATATGGACAGTGCTACCTTTGCCGGCAACTTCAGGCGGCGGCTGCTCCGGGGGCTGCGTTATTTTCTTTTCTTTACCGTGATTGGCATGACCGCTGTGTTTTATTTCACCGGCACGCCTGAAACCTTTTCAGCCGTTCAACAGGTGTCCATTCCCATGCTGGTAGTCGCTCTGATGCTTATGGCCCTGGATATTGCTCTGGGGAGCTGGCGAAACCTTGTTCTTCTCAAACCTTTCCACCCGGAGGTGGGCTTCTGGCTGTGCCTCCGAGCCCAGCTGGCGAATGAATTTGCCGCTGCCGTCACCCCGGGGCAAAGTGGCGGCGCTATTGCCTGGCTGTATGTCCTCAATCGGAAAGGCGTAAAAGTTGCCCGGGCTCTGGCGGTAAGCGCTCTCATTTTTCTCAGTACACTGCTGGTTTTTCTTTTGACAACAGCAGGCGCGGTAATCATCCTCAGGAACTGGTTTTCAACCCGGGCAGGCCTGTGGCACGTATTCGGTGCTGCCATCTGGATATGTCTGGCGCTTTCGATAGTGGTCTTTCTGGCCCTCTGGAAACCGCAACCCGTGGGTTACCTGCTCATGCGAAGCGCCCAGGCCATCCAGAGGCGATGGGGATTTCGCCTGAAAAAATACAGCCAGGGCCTGGTTCAGGCCATCCATCAATATCACGATACCAGCGCAAAACTGGTCAGGGAACATCCGGTAACCGTGTTGCTGGCTTATGGCATCACGTTCATGTATTATGGAGTCAAATTAAACATGGCATACCTTCTTCTGGTGGTTCTGGGTGGGCAGATAGATTATTTGTCGGCCATAGCTTTACTGGCCCTGGTGCGCTTCCTCCTTTACTTCACCCCCACACCCGGCGGCAGTGGTGTTGGAGAAGTGAGCATCGCCGCGCTGCTGTCCGGCGTTCTCCCGGCGCATGTACTGCCCCTGTACACCGCCCTGTACCGTTCTTTTTACCTCTTCCTGCCGGCTGGAATTGGCGCGCTCGTTTTACTCCGCGAGCTGGGAACAAGCTTTTCGATCCATCCTACCAGCCACCCGACACCCGCAGAAGCAGGCCATCCTAAAGGCATGGAGGAATAATGCAACTGGGTCATTTAGCCATTGCCCTTAGCATTGCTACCTATGATTGGAGCGTGTTCAATGCTGCCTTTTGCCTTGGAATGCATTATCTGCCCAATGTTGACAGTGTTATAGCGAAGGCGGATCTGGACAAACCCATTATTGTCCAAGCCAATCGCATTGAAGCGTGGCTCCGAAGAAAAAAATGGTGCTGTGGTGCATTTGCGGAGACGGATGACGAATCGTTCTGGTCCAGCAAGGGCGGATTTCATTGCACGGTAACTCATTCTCTGGCCTTTGCTGTGATAACTGCACTCCTGATCGCACCATTTTCAATGCACTATGCGATTCTGGCATTCCTATGCCTCGTGACCCATTATCTTGCCGATATCGGAAGCACCATCGGGTTGCCCTTATTGTGGCCTTTCTCTCGCCGACGCTTTACTCTGGCCTTGTTTAAAGATACAGGTTGGTGGGGAATGGCGATGATCGTCGGCTACTATAAACAGCCGGTGGCCGTAGTATTAGAGTGCGGCGTGATGCTTTTCTTGGTATACAGGATGCTGCAAATATTTTGATTCAGAACTAATTGATACACAAAAATTTAGCAAGGGTCTCCTGCTGCAGTTAACGGAATCGTTATGAAAGTAAACCGACCATTCCTGACGCTGTACAAAATCTTTGTGAAGCGGGTGCCAATTGAGGCTCAGCTCATTGTGACCAGGAGGTGCAATCTAAGTTGCGGTTATTGCTCTGAATATGATCACAAATCCCAACCTATCCCCTCGAAGGTGTTAAAAGAACGCATTGATGTTCTGCATCGGTTGGGCGTGATCAATATTGCTCTGCTCGGGGGCGAGCCACTTCTTCATCCCGAAATAGACGACATTGTTCATTACGCAGGAAAAATGGCCCAGGTATCCATTACGACCAATGGATTTTTATTGTCAGAGGGCCTGATAAAAAAATTAAACAGAGCTGGATTGACCAATATGCAGGTAAGTATTGACGCTCTTACCCCGACCCCTGACCTCTATATACAGAAATCGTACAAGAGTCTTGCTCCCAAGCTCCAGCGGTTAAAAGAGCTGGCGGCGTTTGCGTTCCATGTAAAAATCGTGATTTGCGAGACAAATCGATCGGATGTTGTGCCCATGATAGCCATGTTTAATCGCTTGCAAATTCCCGTTTCGGTAAACCTTGTTCATAATGATCACGGCTGTATTGCCATTGCCGGTAAAGCATACCTTGAGTTATGGGATGAGGCGTATCGGAGTGCTCCGGCTCTGGCATTTGCTGAATATGAATATGGCCGCAAACTTCTACAGGGAGAGTTCCCTGACTGGCTGTGTCGTGCAGGCGCTCGATTCCTCTACATCGATGAGTTTGGGAGGGTTCAATTTTGTTCACAGCAGCGTGGCCGGCTGAACAAACCGATAACAGAATACACCCACCAGGATATTCGCAGGTACTATAAGCAGCGTAAAGGCTGCGAGGCTGGATGTGCAGTGTTTTGTGTTTATAGGGCGTCGCTTGTCGATACACCATCCCGCACCTGGCTACTGATCCTCCGGCGTCTGCTGTTTAACAAAAGATCGGGTCACAAGACCCAACCAGTAAAAAAATTTCAGAAAGTTCATGTTGAAGGATAGGTCGCTGTTTTTAAAGCTCGAGATTGGCCAGATCAATAGCCCTTCCTGCGAGACATCTCTAATGTTACCGGCCCCGGGTGATCTGGCTTCAATGGAAATTTTCGGGAGCGGTTTGTGATTTTACCACCTGCTTGCCTGGCTTGGTATCTAATCAAACTGCTGCAGGTTGAACGCTTTTTGTCGCTGCAGACCGTCTCAACGGACGGAACAATGAAGTGATGACAGTAAATCCGGTATTGTTGTCCGAGTCGAAATGTGAAAGAGCACCTTTTGATGAATCACAGCGCCTTCATCCCCAGTCGGAAATACACAGCCACTCCCCAGACAGAAGTGATCGGGAAAACAAGTTTATTTTGTTCAAAGCGAGTTCATGGGCTTTTTCTTTTCGCAACGGTCGCTATGAGGAAGGAAAAAGGCGTCATGCCAAACTTTGCCCAAAGAAGGTTTTCGAAGATGATCCAGCAAAACGGCCCGTGAATTCTGAAGGCCTATAATACACAGGAGGTCAGCCATGACACGCTTTTCGTTTTTCTCCATTCTTGCGCTTGCCCTTCTGGCGCTTTTCTCCACAGGCCAGGCGCAACAGCATCAAATCGGCGTCATCGGCGGGCTCAACTTCGATGACGTCACCGGAACGGATCCGGAAGGAGACAAAATCGATGTCTCAACCCGCACCGGATTTGGCATCGGCGGTCTGCTGGATCTGGCACTGAGCGAGCGGGTGGGCCTGCGCTTCGAACCGATGTTTATGGAAAAGGGCGCCAAAGATGAGGATGACGGCGAGAAAATCACGTTCAAGCTGAGGTATCTGCAGCTTCCGCTTCATCTAAGGCTGAGTGGCGGCAACCGAAATACCCGTCCCTTTTTAATGCTGGGGCCGGCGGTGGGAGTTAAGTTGAGTGCGAAGGCTATAGACAAATTCAACGGCCAGACCATCGAAGCGGATTACGATAACATTATCAGCTCCATCAATCTGACCCTGGACGCGGGTGCCGGACTGGACATCCGGCTGGAGCAGGTAACCCTCTTTCTGGAAGGCTATTATGCGCTGGGGATTTCCGACATCGGACAGGCCGGGGAAGTGCGGGTGAACGGGGAACCGGCTGAGGGCACCGAGGATTTTGAAATGAAGACCCGGGATTTTCATGTGTTCGTTGGTTTTATGATTCCACTGGGAGGTAAATAACCCGCGTTGATGCGGGTAAAAGCCTGGTGCATTGAGAGGGTATCAGGCATTCGCGGTTCAGACGACAAACGTGTATCGTTGAGCAGGGAGTGTCCACTAGATCAGGTTGCCCGGCAAAAGGGACTGCCTGAGGCAAGGGATGAGCAGGAATATTCTTCAGAGGCAGTTTCCGTCCCGGAAAAAAATGCTCAGGCCACTGAATTCAAGCAAATTTCGAATTGCAAAACCACGTCCCACAAGCCCTCTGGGTCCCGAACAGGAAGGGGGCATGAGGTAGTGAGGGGGCCCTCTGATCAGGCAGCAAACAGAAGTGGATGGCTTTGTATGAAGCACTTACAGGCATTGTTAGGGTTTGTTGCCCTTCTCTGGCTCAAAACAGTCCTTAGCATTGATGTGGGCCAGGTAGAACTCGTGAACGTACGCCAGGATGAACGGGCCTCGAGGGGTGTGCTTCAGGAAGGGCGAACGAATGTTGTGGGGGTAAGCAGGCAAAAGGATCTTGTGCGCCAGGCAGACCATTTCCCGCCGACCGAATCTTCCAGAATCCCCACGCAGGACACTTCCTATTTTCCCATCATCGACAGGGCCATGAACCTCGTGCACAGGGAAGTGCATTTCGAGGCCATCGGGCTGTTCAGCCGATTGATTGCCCAGTATCCAAACCACCCGATGGGTTATTTTTTCCGAGCGGCCACCCTACAGACCCTGATGCGCGATTATCGGACCCGCCAATTCGAGGCCCGATTCCAGGCAGATCTGGATAGCGCCATCCGAATCGGGGAACGGTTGAAGCAGCAATTTCCGCAGGACGAGTGGATCTATTTTTACCTGGGGGGTGCGTACGGTTTCCGGGGTTTACA
>RFHE01000063.1 GCA_003696445.1 Calditrichota bacterium
AAGCTGGGCGGCCAGGGTTTTGTTGTGGGAAATGACCAGCGTGGGCCGATTGACCCTGGCGATGACGTTGGCCATGGTAAAGGTTTTGCCGCTTCCGGTCACTCCCAGCAGGGTCTGGAAGCGACGCCCCTCCAGAATGCCCTCGGTAAGCTGGCGGATGGCTTCCGGCTGATCCCCGGTGGGCTGGTATTTGGATACCAGTTTGAATTGTTCCATAGGAAGCAGGCTTTTTTCTGCTCTGATTTCGTCGGGCCATTCATTCCTTTAACGACCCGGACTTCAGGCTGTTCACTCAGGGCACAGTATTACTAAAAAACCTAACGGCACAATCCAGGTTCCTGGCCGTGCCGCACCTAAAAAATTTAGCGGGCAGAGTTTTAGATTCCAATCGGAAAGCTGAATGGAGAGGGCAGAGAAAACGTGCTGTTTTCTGGTCTACACCGTCAAATTTTTCGCGGAGGTGACTATTGCCAGGAAAAGTTCCCTCGCGCCTGGTGGCGCAAAAACAGCGGTCCCCGGCTGGTTTCACTCATTTATCCGCCGGGGACAGCTCATATTCGAATAGGTTGAACCGGGCAAATCAGATACTCAGGCCACTTGTTTCTGCCGGTATTTCCTCAGTAAATAGCTTCGCATTTTGAAGAAGTGGCGGGCCTGCCGCTGAATCTGCTGCTCGGATTCCTCGTGGTTCATGTCCAGCGTCTGCCGGATGAAGGAAATGACCCGCCCGAAATACAGGCTTTTCATGGCCTCAATTAAATCCGAATTGGCATCGGTGCTGTCGTAGGCATGCAACAGATCGTACACGATGCGGGTCCACAGATCCACGCCGATCTGAATCCGCCCACTGTGGTACATGGCCGCGACTTTCTCGTACACCCGGGGGGTCAGGCACTGTTTCAGGATCTCTTCGTTAATGCTGAACTCATACATGGCTGTGGACTTCATCCCCTTGTAGTCCACGGAAAGGCTTTGCGGTTTGGCCAGAGTGCTGGCACCAAACAGCGGCAACTGTTCTACGCTCTGCACATTCTGCCAGGCTCCCCGGCATTCCAGCAAGGTTTTGAACAGGGTGCCCACCACCTGGGTGAACATGGGCCCCAGCTTGGGCGCACTGGGTTTGTGAATTTTGGCGCCCAGCCCTACCTGGCACACTTTGAACCCCCCGATCAGCGCATTCAGGGTCATAAAAATGTCGATGCCATACTGTCGGGTGGTTTTGTGCCAGGGCTGGCTCAGGTAGTGATGCACCAGCGCCGCAGAACAGGCAAATTCCCCACCGATCGGCTGGCGGATTTCCTTGCCCAGAAGCCCGTAAATGATCGGGTAGCAGATGGTGTTGGTAATGGTGCCATCGTATTCGTTGCGGGAATACAAGGGGGTGACGAAATCGAACCCATGCTCTAGGATGGGCTGAGCCAGGTCGCGAATCCATTCCCCGGTAATGCTGCGCAGATCGGCATCCACCACCACAATCCCCCGCGCCCCCAGGCGCACGGCCTCGGTGAACAGGTTGTAAAAATTGTTGCCCTTCCCCTTCACCCCCTCAGGGGTGGAAATGTACATTTTGGGTACCTGGCTGGGGGCATTCAAAAAAGCCGCCCGCGTATCATCTGGCGAGTTATTGTCCACATTGATGATCACACTGTTCAGCTGAGGGAAGTATTGTTGAAGGCCCTCATTACATTTCTGAACCACAAAGGCGATGTTGTCTGCCTCGTTGTAAGACGGAATGCCAATAATCAAATCGGCCTGTCGCACACCAAACGGATTAATCTTTTCCACCATGGTAAATCCCCTCAGCTGTTGGTTGCCCTGTGAATTTTGGATTGGGAAAGGTCACGGCCGGATTGGGCCAAACTCGGTGCGGTGATTGGTAGCATGGCCTCGCTTCCAATTAATAAGCGGCAAATATATCCGCCGGCACATTTTTTTGCAAGACGCCAAAAACAATTTTTGTCGGTGAGCTTGTCGGAACTCCCGGAACCTATTTGTGGGCGGTCCAACATCCTTATTCTCCCCAGCGATATCCATATCTATGCCTGATTTTTACCATCGGCTCAAGAGCAAAATAGGTTTAGGGGCGAAGCTGGATTTAGGCAAGATCACATTTTGCATATTTAAAATTTTATGCGGTTTTTATACAAAGCCCTTTGAGGACGGAAAAGAATCTGGTAAAATCGAGCAGAAGGCTTCTGCAAGGGCTGCCCAAAAAAGAAATGTTGGAAAGTAAAACAGGCCCGGTATATCAAGAAGTTAAATAAGCTGTTGGCTATTTACCCGGCTGATCCGGAAAGAGAGAGCTCTTGCCCGCGCGGGCCGTGAAGGAACATGGGATCCTGGCGATTTCCGCAGATTCAAGAAAAAGAGCGCGGATGCACATAGCAAATCACGAACGTTTCAATTAAAGTGAGCTCCAAGAATTATCGCCATACTTGGAACCCAGGCTTAACACCTACTGTTAACGGGGCAGGCAACATTTCCACATTTTCTAGGATTTGCTTTTGCCGCGTTTCCAGCGAGAGACATAGGGATCAAATCGTTCCACCGTGCCTTTCCCATTGATCCGGCCGTAAGCAAATATCTACCAATTTTTTCCCTGTGCTGGACTTGAGCTACAGGTATGTTTTTGCCCGCCAACGATTTATATTTTAATGAATGGTTAGGGGATGTCCATTAAGGGAGAAGCCAAACGTGCTGGGCAATCATGCCGGGAAAAAATCAACTCCGGGAGGCCGGAAAAGTACAGCGTGCCGTAGGGAGAGAAAATGGGACGTTTCCTGGAAGTTCTGGAAGGTTTACACTTGCTGTTGTGAAGGGCTGTCCATGGCACCAAGTATTGCCGATCACGCATCCGGGAGTCGGAGCATGGATTGGTAGAACAGGAGGGCAATCGTGACTCAAATCGAACAGGAAAAAAAGCGCTGGGAATCCACCACCGTGCAAAAATTTCTGAATCGGTCAGGCGAGCGAAAGTCGGAGTTCTGTACCGATTCGGGCATACCCCTGGACCGACTGTTTGTGCCACGCCCCCGATTCGATTACCTGAAACAGCTCGGTTTTCCGGGTGAATACCCCTTCACTCGGGGGGTGTATCCCACCATGTACCGTGGCCGGTTCTGGACGATGCGCCAGTATGCCGGTTACGCCACAGCCGAAGAATCCAATCAGCGATTTCGCTATTTGCTGGAGAGTGGCACCACCGGTCTTTCGGTGGCGTTCGATTTACCCACTCAGATCGGCTACGATTCCGACGATCCCATGGCGGAGGGCGAAGTGGGTCGGGTGGGTGTGGCCATCGATTCTCTGGAAGACATGGAGCGATTATTTGAAGGCATTCCCCTGGATCGGGTCTCTACCTCAATGACGATCAATGCAACGGCCGCGATTCTTTTGGCCATGTACATTGCTGTGGGACGCAAGCAGGGCGTTCCCATGGAAAAGTTGTCCGGCACCGTTCAGAACGACATTTTAAAGGAGTACATCGCCCGCGGGACCTACATTTTTCCGCCGGAACCCTCCATGCGTATCATCACGGACATCTTCAAGTTTTGTGCCCAGCACATGCCCCGCTGGAATACTATTTCCATCAGCGGGTACCACATTCGGGAAGCGGGGGCTACCGCAGTTCAGGAGGTAGCCTTTACGCTGGCCAATGCCATCAGCTACGTTCGGGCCGCTATTGAGGCTGGGTTGGATGTGGATGAGTTTGCCGGTCAGCTTTCTTTCTTTTTCAATGCCCATAATAATCTGCTGGAGGAGGTGGCCAAATTTCGCGCTGCCCGCCGGTTGTGGGCACGAATCATGAAAGAGCGCTTTGGTGCCCGCTCTTCGCGTTCGATGATGCTTCGTTTCCATGCCCAGACCGCCGGCAGCTCGCTTACTGCACAGCAGCCCCTCAACAACATTGTTCGCACCACGGTCCAGGCGCTGGCTGCGGTGCTGGGCGGGGCGCAATCCCTGCACACCAACTCCTACGACGAGGCACTGGCCCTGCCCACCAAACAGGCGGTGACCGTGGCCCTGAGGACCCAGCAAATTCTGGCCTACGAGAGCGGCGTCGGGGATACGGTGGATCCGCTGGGCGGCTCCTACGCCATCGAGGCGCTTACCGACGAAATCGAAGCACGGGCCGCTGAATACATCGACCAGATTGAAGCCATGGGCGGGTCCGTTCAGGCCATCCTGAAGCATTATTTCCAGAACGAAATTGCCCGCGAGGCCTACCAGTACCAGCGGGCGGTGGAAAGCGGGGAGCGGATCATCGTCGGGGTCAACGCATTCACCCAGGCCGAGGACATGCGGGTGGATATTCTAAAAATAGACGAGCAGATGGTGGCCCGGCAGATCGATCGTCTGAAGGCGCTGCGCAAGCGCCGGGATCAGGCTCGGGTGCAGCGCACGCTCCAGGCCCTGGAACAGGCCGCCCGGGGCCAGGACAACCTGATGCCCCGCATTCTGGATTGTGTGGAAGCCTATGCCACCATCGGCGAAATTTGCCGCGTGCTGCGGCAGGTGTTCGGCGAATACCATGACCTGTAAGGTGCCCCATGGCCAGCGGTGCTTCTGAGTCGCGTCAAATTGGGCGGATTTTGCAGACATCTTCCCCGGGCGAAAGAGGGAGCCGGCGATGTTAGATCGTGCTCAGGTTGAACAGGCTTTAGGGAGCGAGCACCCATTTCGCCTTAAAGTGTTCGAGGTGGTGGGATCCACCAACGACTTTTTGTTTGAGCAGGCCCTGGCCGGCGCGCCTGCCTGGACGGTGGCCATCGCCGATCGCCAGACCCGGGGGAAGGGCCGCATGGGGCGCCGCTGGGAGAGTCCCTCCGGCGTGGGCCTCTGGTTCTCCGTGCTCCTCCGGCCAAAGCTGACTCCCCAACAACTGATGCAACTAAATCTGGTGAGCTGCCTGGCCGTGGCCGAAGCTCTGGAGTCCTTTGCCCACCGGCAGATGAAGCTGCCACTTACCCTTCAACTCAAATGGCCCAACGATGTCTATCTGGCCGAACGGAAGCTGAGCGGCATCCTTCTCCAGAGCCATTTCGAGGGATCGGCGCTCAGGTTTCTGGTCCTGGGAATCGGGGTGAACGTGAATCAAACCAGGGAGCAGTTTCCTCAGCAACTCCGGGAAACGGCCATCTCTCTGCGGATGGCCACTGGACGCGTCTGGCCGCGGGAGGTCCTTTTTGCCACGGTGCTTAAAGCCCTCTACGCTCGGCTGAACCGTTTTGAGGCAGGGGAGCTGGGCCATTGGCGAGAGGCCTACCTGGAGCGGGTGCTCTATCTGAACCAGACGGTTCACATTCAGACCCGAAAACAGCGTCTGAGTGGTCAGTTTGTCGGCATTACCCGGGAAGGATTTCTCATTTTGCGCGGGCGTGACGGGGATCAAATCATTACTGCCGGCGATGTGTTAATCCTTTAACCCGAGAGGAGGCTTAATCGCAAAGATGCGTTTACTGGCCATCGACATCGGCAACACTCACACGGAAATCGGATTGTACCGGCAACGGGAGCTATGCACCAGCTGGCGCGTCACCACAGCCCTCAGCCGCACCGAGGATGAGTTAATGGCCTACCTGCACTATTTTTTACTTTCCAGCCAGCTCACCCCGCAGCAGATCGACGATCTGGCCATTTCTTCGGTGGTGCCCAGCCTGACCAGCCATTTTGTTCGGCTCACTGAAAAATATTTTCGTAATCATCCCTTTATTGTTGATCATACGGTTGAGCTTGGTCTTGAGGTCGTATACGAGCCTCCTTCAGCGGTGGGTGCGGATCGGTTGTGCAATGCCGTGGCGGCTTTCGAAAAATATGGCGGGCCGGCGGTGGTGGTGGATCTGGGCACGGCCACTACCTTGGATGTGATTGATGCGAAGGGCCGTTACCTGGGCGGCGCCATTGCACCGGGGTTGGAAACCTCCGCCTGGGGCCTGCACGAGCGCGCTTCTAAATTGCCCAGCATCAGCCTGGAATATCCCCGCCACACCATCGGCCGGACCACCGAAGAAAGCATGCAATCCGGCATTGTTCTGGGAACAGTAAAAATGATTGACGGATTGATTGAAGAAATAGAGAAGGAGTTAAAACAACCACCCCGGGTGGTGGCTACCGGCGGATTGGCCGGCGTGGTGGCTAAGCGCAGCCGGTACATTCAGATGGTGGAACCCAATTTGGTTCTCGAGGGATTGATGCGAATTTATTTTAAAAACAGGGGAAGCTAACCGGCAACTTCTCCCGCCACGGGGCGAGCGAAAAATGTTGGAAATTTATTCACCCCCGGTTAAATTATTGGTGAGTAAAGGCTTGATGTATTGCTTTCCTTAAAAATTTTTGGCCGAAAGTCCTGTAATTATTTGCATATGCTGAACCCAAATTTTAAAGTGGTCATTCACGCCCCGCAAAAGGACCTTTTCCAGTTCCTTCAAAAGAACCTTCTCTACCAGAACATGGAGTTTTTTTATCTGGGGCAGGGACTGGAAGTTTTGCCCTTTGTGGATCGCATTCGGCCGGATCTGGTCATTTTGGAAGCCAGCTACAACGAATTGGCAGAAGGCGAGCTGGCGCCGGTGGTGCAAAAATTACAGAAGTACGAAGAGGTCTGGACGCTGTTGCTGGTAGAAGGTCCGCTTGCTACTGAAAAACTGCGGGCCGGTTACGCCCACTCCCGGCTGCTGGTGATGCCCACTTCGCCCCATTATCAGCATGTGCTGAACAATGTACTCTCCATCCGCGAGTTGGTGGACAAAATCCGCCATACCCAGACGCAATTGCGCTTTCAGGAACACTTGAACCATTGCTTGCAAAATATTTTTCTGGAAGACAACCTCCAGGACCTTTTTGAGCAGTTGGTCAACTACCTGCCGAAAGTCATCGGCTTCGATTACTGGGCGCTGTTCTGTCTGGATGTGCAACTCAAAGCGGTGGAGACCTTTGCCGAATTCATGCCGCCGGTTGAGCGGGTTCCCATGGAAACGCGTGCACCGTTCGAAACCCTGTTGCGCTCCTGGTTGGACAGAGGCAGAGCGTTTTCGCTAACGCGCCGGGAGGACCCTCAACTGTTCAAAAAGATGGAACAATGGGGGTGGCGGGTGGCGCAACTGGTCTTCTTACCCACCCTGGCCAAGAATCGCTCGGTAGGCGGTATTTTGCTGGGCCATCGAAGCGAGCGAAAACTTAACTCCCGCGAATTGCATTTCCTCAACGAAATTGGCAAGCAATTGGCTCAGAAAATCCTGACCAGACATCTGCATGCTGGCAGGGAGCGGACCCTGGAGAAATTTGCCGACCAGCTTCTGTTTAATCGTTTCAATGAAGAGTCGATTTTCTTTTTGGCTTGCAAACAACTGGCCGAGCTGACCAATGCCCACAGCGTGATTTACTGGAAAATTAATCCCGGTTTCGGGTTCCTATTCCCCAAAACGTTTTACTGGACCCAGCAATCCGGCCAAATGGGCAATCTGGAAAAAACGGTAATTTTCTTGAACAAAGAGACCTACCTGGGGCAGATCCTTCGGGCGGGAGAACTGCGCACTATTGCTTTGGCCGAGCAACAGCGAAACCTGCAGCCGGCTACCCTAGAAACCTTTCAAAAGCTACACTATCAAAACCTTCTCCTGGTACCTATTCAGGTTGGCGGGCAGACCCAAGGCGTGCTGGTGGTGAACAAAGCGCAGCCGGAGGTGGTGTTTACCCTTTGGGAGTTGCAGCAGGCCGAGGAAGTGGTAGAAAAAATCGGACGCGTGCTGGAAGACACCGCCATGGTTACCGAAGCGCGGCTGAAATTGCGCCAGTTGGCTCGTATCTTCGAGTTAGGCGGAGAATTTAAACTCGATTTGCCGGTGAACCAAATTCTCCAGCGGATTGTACTCAACCTCCGTAAAACATTGGGCTGGAACGATGTGGCAGTGCTACTGCTGGACGATCGAAAAAACAAACTTTTTGTTCATGCTCGAGTGGGCTTCGAGGCCAAACATCATTTTAAGCTCTCCAGTCTGGATAAACCGATTTCCCTTAAGGCATTTGAGAAATTCCTTCAGCGCTGCGACCGCATCAGTCAATCCTACTTTTTTGACTCGGAAAAACAACTGCAAATCGAAGGTAACGGAAAAGAAGGCACCCGGGATCGGCAAAGCTGGAAGGAAGGGGACCTGCTGGTTGTTCCCATGGAGATGCGCGGAGAACAGATCGGCTACCTGCTGGTGCACGATTCGGTGGACCGGCAGAAGCCTACCCAGGAAAAAGTGGTGCCCCTGGAATACTACGCCAGTCAGGCCGCCATTGCCGTGGAAAACGCTCAATTGTACGACCGCCTCCAGGCCAGCGAAGAACGCTATCGAACGCTGACCGAAACCATGGGCCTCGGACTGGTGGCCTGCAACCTCAAAGGGCGCATCGTTTATGCCAATCCGGCGTTTGCCGCCCTGATTAAATCCAGCGTGGAAAAGTTGCCCGGAAAATCACTGGAGCGTTTCTTTACTGAAGATTCCCAAAAGCATCTACAAAGCATTGCCCGGCAATTGCTTTCCGGAAAAGAGGAGGGCAGCGACCGGATTGAAAACGTGGAGCTGGAAGTCCAGCACGGCAAAGCAGAAACCATTCCCGTTTCCGCCTTTGGTTTTCCCCTCTACGAAAAAGGCAAGAAGACCGGCTATTTTCTGATCCTGCACGATCTGCGCGAACAGAAACAGCTGGAGCGCATTAAAGCGGACTTCAATTCCATGATTGTCCACGACCTGCGCTCGCCCATCAACGTCATCCAGGGCTTCATCGAGCTGATCCGCAACCGCATCGTCGGGGAAATCAACGAAGAGCAGGAAGAATTGCTGGACATTGCCAAAGAGAACGTGAAAAAAGTCCTTACCCTGATCGACAATTTCCTGGTGGCCTCCAAGATCGAAGTGGGCCGCTTCAGCGTGGATCCTAAGCTGGCCGAAATCAATGCGCTGGTGGAAAAGCAAATCGAGAGCCACCAGGTGTTGATGAAAAACAAAAACATCCGCCTGAAAACCGAATTGGACCGCAACCTGCCGCTCATTTTCTTCGACAGCTTGCGCATTGAGCAGGTGCTCAACAACCTGCTCAGTAACGCCATGAAGTTTACCCCGGAAAACGGGGAAGTGGTGGTGAGCACCGGCCTGATTCGCGAGCAGGAGCACGGCCAGGAGAAATACTACGCCCTGGTTTCGGTTCGGGACACCGGCGAAGGCATCCCCCCGGAAAAACTGGACAAGATTTTCGAGAAATACGAGCAGCTGGAAGCAGGGAAAAGCCTGGGGGTAATGGGCACCGGACTGGGGTTGTCCATCTGCCGCCAGATTGTTGAGCTGCACGGTGGAAAGATCTGGGTAGAAAGCGAGCCCGGCAAAGGGTCAACCTTTTACTTTACCCTGCCCATCGAGCCGGCCGTCGAAAAGGTGCTTAAATAGATTTGCCGCAAACCGCATCGCTTCTGCTTTAGGCGATTGGATCCACAAGACTAACGCAAGGCCGGGCGGAGCCTGCAAAGGTTTTTAGCCCCAATCGCCCCCTTGAAAACCCGGGCAGAGGTTTCTCGGCTCGGGCTTTTAACGTAATTTAAGCGCAAAAATTAGGGACGGAAGTCTTGGGTAAGCTGCAGCACAGGCTGGAGTACGGATTGTACCGTGCGGTGGAAACGGCGGCCCTCTATCTGCCTGAATCGGTTTTGCCGGGGATGGCCGATCTGCTGGCGACGCTGGCATTTTCTGCACTGCGGGTGAGGCGTTCGGTCAGCCTGGCCAATCTGGCTGCCGCGTTTCCCGGCATGTCCACAGAGGAGCACAGGGCCCTCTGCCGGGCCGCCTACCGGCATTTCTGCCGGGCGATGCTGGAATTCTTTCGCCTCCAGCGCTGGCGGCCGGAGCAGTTAAACCGGCGCGTGCAGATTGCCCGGCCGGAGCTGTTCCGGCAATGCCTTGTCGAACATCCCGGTGGGGTGGTGCTTGTTTCCGGGCATCTGGGCAACTGGGAACCGGCCCTGGCCTACATTGCCCGCTTTGTGCGGCCGGTTACGGCGGTAATGCGGCGGCTTAACAACCCTGGGGTGGATGCCCGGATGGTCGCTGTGCGGCGCCGCTGGGGGACCGAGCTGATTTATTCCCGCCATGCTTTGCGCGGCGGGCTGCGTGCCCTGTGGCAGGGACGCGTCCTGGCCATGTTGGCCGATCAGGACGCCGGTCCGGGGGGCATCTTTGTACCCTTTCTGGGCCGACCGGCCTCCACCGCCGCAGGTCCAGCCTGGTTGGCCCTGAAAAGCGGTGCGCCCCTCCTGTTTGCTGCCTGCCTCCGCCAGCCGAAAGGCACCTTTCGCCTGGAACTGGTGCCTATCGCGGACCATCATTCCGACCGGGATGCCTCCCGGGCACTGGAAGCAGTGACCCGCCGCTACACCGCTATCCTGGAAGACTTCGTCCAGCGCTACCCGGAACAGTACTTCTGGCTCCACCGGCGCTGGAAAACCCGCCCGCCGACAACCGACCCCTGAACCGCCCTGCGGGGCAGGACCTGTCAGCGGCGCGAAGGCTCCGAGCACAGAGATGTCGGTGCGCCCCCTCTCAACGCAGGAGGATCATTTTCCCGACCAGCGGCTGTGAACCGAGTGCAGGTTCCAGGGGCTCCAGCCGATACAGGTAAACCCCGCTGGCCATCTCCTGACCCCGGCTGTTGCGGCCGTTCCACACCACCTGGTGCCATCCAGCAGACTGCTGGCCTTCGAAGAGCGTGGCCACCCGCTGGCCGGAAACGGTGAACACACTCAGCCGAATTCGAGCCGGCCCGGGCAGGCGGTAGCGAATGGTGGTGCTGGGATTGAAAGGATTGGGGAAATTAGGTTGCAGTGTCAGCGCTCCAGGAACGGTTCCATCGGAAGGTGGCTCGATTCCGGTGCTCACCGGGTTGCGCCGCGGATTCCAGTAACCGGTATCGGCCGGCAGGCCAATGTCCTGGAAGGCGCATAGTTCAATCGGATAAGGGGCGCTGCGCCCATTGTGCGCTGCAAACAGTCCCCATGGAAAATCCGGCCCCAGGCCCAGGTTGATTACATCGATGCCATCGGTGGCTTCCACACCGCTAACCTGAAACATTGCCACTGGAGCATGCGGTGCCTGGCGCTGGTAAACTACAAACTGGTCGTTGCCCTGACTGGAGGCCATCAGATACCCGGTGCCGCCCCGAGCGAAATAGATGGTCAGCCCTTCCACATCCGCGGTCAGGCCGCTGCCGTCGTCCACCTGTGCCACCAGGGTGCCGCTGGTCGGGTCCCCTGGCTCGGCCCCTACTTTCCAGATGCCGACGTCCTCTTCACCAAAATAAGCCAGACCGGTCTCGTCGTCGCACACGCAGCCTTCGGTCTGCCCGCCGATGTCCCACTGGCGTACCAGGGTGCCGCCGACCTGCCCGCCACTGGTCTCAAACAACTCAATCTGCCCGATCGTGCCGTTTTTGGCAGTGGTGAACGCATAAAATTTCCCCGAGACCGCACTGTGGTAAAGGCATAGCCCGTAATTGGTCGGACTGCTAATCTGGTCGTTGTCCACTCGAATCAAGTGGCGGGTGGCCGCCTCTACCCGGTAAACGCGGATTTTATTGTGGGTGCGGTCGTTGTAAACCACCAGATCCACCTTCTGGCCGCCCAGGGGAAAATTGTATCGGATGTCGATATTGCCTGGCTTGTGATCCAGGGTAATTTTCTGGATAGTCTGTCCCTGCAGGTCGTAAACAAAGAGTTTGTTGGCCGCTTTGTCCGAGGCAATAATGGTGCTGAGGCTTCGCACGGAGGGGTGAATCCAGATGCACATATCGTCCTGATCTTCGATATCCGGATCGGCCAGGGTTACCTGGCTGGGAATGGCAATCTGCGCCTGCAGAAGCCTGGCCGGCAACAAGGCCAGGGCCAGAAAGGCAAACAGCGCAAGGAAAAACAACGCATAACGGTTCATTGCCGGTTCTCCCGATTTTTAACTTGGTCCAGGCCCCGGTTTCCGCTGCCTTGAGCCATGTTGCAATTTCAGTACCAGCAACGGACATTCAGCATTTCCCTTTGTAAAGCGCAATGTGAACGATTTAAGGCGCCGGTTTGTCATGGCCTTGCAAAATACCTGTAAAAAAAATCCACACAATAAGCGTAGGCCCGCCCGGAGCCGGGGAAACAAAATTCCCTGCGGGCTTCCAAAATCGCCTGGCGTTGCTTAAAATTGCCATGAGAGCGGAGCGGGAACCGATTCGGCCTTGAGAAACGGGATAAGCAGAAAATCGTCTGTGGATTGATGGAACGACTGGCTCGCCTGATTGATCGTCTGAACGAACGGGTTGGCACGCTGACCAGCTGGTTAACCTCGGTACTTGTGCTGGTCGTCTGTTACGATGTGGTTACCCGCTATCTCCTGAAGCATAGTAGCGTTGCTATTCAGGAACTGGAATGGCACCTCTTTGCCATCATCTTTCTCACTGCCGCCGCCTACACGCTTAAACACGACCGCCATGTACGGGTGGACATCTTTTACGCCCGCTTTTCGCCTCGCCTGCAGGCGCTGGTGGATTTCCTGGGTACACTGCTTTTTCTGCTCCCTTTTTCCCTGCTGGTCATTTACAGTTCCCGCACGTTTGTGTGGAATTCCTTTCTGATTCGCGAGACCTCTCCCGATCCCGGTGGATTGCCGGCCCGTTACCTCATTAAGGCATTTATTCCTCTCGGCTTTACGCTGGTGTTTCTGCAGGGTGTGGCGCTGCTGATCCGGAGTTGGCAACGCTGGCGAGAGGCGGCTCGGGCCGGGGAGGGCGAAGACCAGTGATGACCGTCTCCCCGTTGATGCTCTTTCTGGTCCTTTTTGTGCTGCTCCTGTTTGGTTACCCGGTGGCGTTTACCCTGGGTGGCGTGTCGCTGATTTTCGGCCTGCTCACCTTCGGGCTTCAATTTTTCGATCTGCTCCCCATGCGCATCTGGGGGGTAATGACCAATTACGTGCTCATCGCCGTTCCTCTGTTCATCTTCATGGGCGTAATGCTGGAAAAGTCCGGGCTTGCCGAGTCGCTGCTGGAGACCATGGCGCTTTTGTTCGGGCGATTGAGAGGCGGACTGGCCATATCGGTGGTCATTGTGGGGGCCATGCTGGCTGCTTCCACCGGCATTGTGGGAGCAACGGTGGTCACCATGGGCCTGCTCAGTCTGCCCACCATGCTCAAGCGGGGATACAGTCCGGAACTGGCCACCGGAACCATTGCTGCCTCAGGAACGCTGGGGCAAATTATTCCGCCCAGCATTGTTCTGGTCCTGCTGGGCAGCGTGCTGAATGTTTCTGTGGGCGATCTATTTCTTGCCGCCGTGGTTCCCGGATTTGTGCTGGTTGGGTTTTACCTGCTCTGGATTATTCTGGTGGCCTGGCTGCGCCCGGGGCAGGCGCCGGCCATGCCGGTGGAAGAGTTGCGCCGTTTTCGCCGGGAAGGCATGCTGAATCGGTTGGTGCACGCCTTCCTGTTGCCGCTGGTGCTGGTGGTGGCGGTTCTCGGTTCCATTTTTGCCGGCATTGCTTCCCCTACCGAAGCGGCCGCCGTGGGGGCACTGGGCGCCACTATCCTGACCATCGTGGAAAAACGCTTCAGCCTGGAGATTTTGAAAGCGGTGATGCAGGAAACTACCCATCTCACCGCCATGGTTTTTTTAATCCTGGTTGGAGCCACCGCTTTTGGACTGGTCTTTCGGGGCATGCAGGGGGATCAGTATCTCACAGAACTGATTCTTAACGCCCGGCTCGGTTCCCATGCCTTCCTGGCCCTGGTGATGGCGATTATTTTCATTGCCGGCTTCTTTATTGATTTTATCGAGATCACCTTCATCATCGTCCCGGTGGTCTCACCCATTTTTCAGCGTATGGGGGTGGACCTGATCTGGCTGGGTATTCTGTTTGCCATGAACCTGCAGACCTCATTTTTAACGCCGCCGTTCGGATTTTCCCTGTTTTACCTGAAAGGCGTGGCCCCGCCGGAGGTGAAAACCAGCCACATTTACCGGGGCGTGGTTCCCTACATTGTTATTCAGCTGATGGTGCTTGCCCTGGTCATTTTGCTCCCCGAGTTGGCCACCTGGCTGCCCCGGGAGGTGTTTAAGTAGCCCTGCGTTATCCGCTGAGCAGCTGGTAGTACACCCGTTCAGAGATGTCCGACCAGTCCTTGATTTTTTCCTGGAAGGCGCGGAAGGCCTGATAAACCCGCCGACTCTGCTCATCCTGGGCGGTCAGCTCTTCGATGGCCTCCCGAGCATAAATTTTCAACTGGGCCAGGACGTCCTCCGGAAAACGACGGATTTCCACCTTGCTTTCCTGCTGGATTTTCTTCAAGTATTCGGCGTTTTTGGCCTCGAACTCGGCCAGAATCCAGCCATTGAGCCGCTCGGCGGCCGCGTGGATAATGGCCTGCAGATCCGGGCTCAAGGATTGAAAAGCTGCCCTGTTGACGATGAGCTCGGTGACCGTCCCCGGCTCGTGCCAGCCCGGATAGTAATAGTAACGGGCGATTTTGTGAAAGCCCATCAAGTAATCGTGGTAGGGGCCGATCCACTCGGTGGCGTCGATGACGCCGCGCTCCAGGTTGGTAAAGATTTCCCCGCCGGGCGAGAGCACCGCCGAACCGCCTGCCCGCGCAATGACTTTGCCGCCCAAACCAGGAATGCGCATCTTCAGCCCTTTAAAATCGGCAATGCTGTTGATCGGCTTATTGAACCAGCCGCCCATCTGCACACCGGTGTTGCCTCCCAGAAAAGGCACCAGATTGAACGGCTGGTAAATTTCGCGCCACAATTCCAGGCCGCCGCCGCTGAGCAGCCAGGCGTTCATCTGCTGGGCGTTCATCCCGAAGGGAACGGCGGCGAAAAATTGCGCTGCCGGCACCTTACCGGCCCAGTAATAGGAGGCACCGTGGCCCACTTCGGCCAGGCCCTGGCTCACCGCATCGAACACCTGCAGGGCCGGTACCAGCTCACCACCGCCGTACACGTGAATCTGGATGCGGCCCCCACTCATCTCCTCAACCCATCGGGCGAATAAATCGGCCCCTTCGCCCAGCACGGGAAAGTGGGGCGGCCAGGTAGTGACCATTTTCCACCGATAGCGCTTTCCAGTTTGCACCGCCGGTGCCCCGCCGGCAGCAGGCTCCTGACGGCCTCCACACCCCAGCATACCCAGTGCACCGGCCAGCAGTCCCGCTGCACCGGCCCGAACAAATTCCCGACGATTCATCCGTTTCATGGTACCTCCTTTCCTGAAGTCCTTCAAAGAGGCGTTGGTTTCGCCTGCCTGAATGCACCGGGCGTAATCCCGGCAAAGTTGCTGGAACCAAAAAGCTCCCGCCAGCGATCCCGGCTTGGCAACCACTACAATGGCGGGTAACGGTACCGGAACACTGGCTCGTCCCCCGGTGGAAAAGTTTATCCTTTCCGGTGGCAAATGAGCAAATAAAATCTGGAATTTCTGGCTGGGCTGCCTAAACGTGCGGTGCTGTTTCCCCTGGCACCTGCGTGCGGCTAACTGGGCGGAGCTGCCGGTTAGTCAGCCGGCTCTGGATGCCCCGCCTTTTATTGCGGAGGTTGGGCACCGAATTTTTCTCCTAATCTGCCTGGAAACCGGCTTCGATGATGAGGTTGAATAAGTAAAATTAAGTTGAACGAGAAGAAGTGGAGCGATTTCTGAACCTCAAAGAATTCCGGCGCTTTCGAATTACTTCGGCGGTGCTGCTGATTACCGGGATTGGCTGTGTTTTCGGGTTGTATGGGGTGTTGGTACATGCGGTGGCCCGCCAGCAGCGAACCGTACAATCGATTCAAAAAAAACTGATCGATCGAGAGATAGAGCGGCTGAAGAGTGAGGCTCAATTGGCCCTCAGCCGCTTTGCCTATTCGTTGCATCAGATGGCCGGGCGGGACCGCCCGGGGGATTTGAGCGAATTTTACAACTGGTCCACCGGTCGAACGGATGGGTTTATGCTCTTTGATGAAGAGGGACGCAAAATTGCCGCTGCCGGGGTGCCGGTGTCGGCGGATAGTTTTCAATATTGTTTGGCTTCTACCGCGCCGCAATCCGGCCTGCACAATTGCCCGGTTTCCGGCAATTCAGTCATCTACGTGGTAGCCAACGATCCACTGCATCCTCCACGCTTTCGGCTGGTGTTTTTTCGAAAGCTGGGGCCTGCACTTGCCCGGAGAATCAGCGAACTCACTGGGCTACCTCTTCGCTTTGTGCCGCTCAATCAAACTCCGCCTACATTGAAAGGTTATCATAGCCGCAGCCTTGTGCTAACCGATTTTCATGGCAAACCGCTGTTACAGATGGTCAGTTATTACCCGCAGGTTTACGCCCATCAGGCGCGTAATTTTTTGTTGGCCATCGGCCTGCTCATTTTGTTAATCGCCGTTTTGATTTTCAGCTCCACCAGCATGCAACAGCTCAGTGGAATGGCCGGCCAGTTGAAAGACCAGAATGCATCGCTAAATCGCTTGGCCCACCAGCGCACCCGCCTGTTGCGTACCTTGAGTCACGACCTGAACAATTACCTGGCTTCCGCCCAGGGCTATCTGGAAATGGCGTTGATGGACGAAAACCTTTCTCCCCTTTTAAAGAGTTATTTAAAAAATGTGCTGCAGGCTATTCAGGTGGAAGCGGAAGTGATCAGCATGGTGCGCCAGCAGCTGTCTGTAGAACAAAATCGATTGGCCTCGCAAACCCGACCGGTGTGTTTAGCCCATCTGCTGGAACAGTCGTTGGCCAATTTCAAACTGCGCCTGGAAAAAAAGAAACTCCGCGTCATACAGGGACCTGGGGTACACGACTTTGTTGTACAGGTGGATCCCATTTTCTTTGTAGTGAACGTGCTAAACAACCTGATCTCAAACGCCATCAAATTTTCTCCCCCCGAAGCAGCCATTTCCATTTCAGTGCAGCCAGATGGGGAAGAATGGGTCCAATTAAGCATTTGCGATGCCGGTCAGGGCATGGCGCCCGAACAGGTTCAGCAAATTTTAAACGGCGGGCCGGTGCGTAGCCGGCCGGGTACCGGGGGAGAGGTTGGTACCGGTCTGGGACTGGCCCAGGTGTTGGAAGTCGTCCATCAGTTCGGCGGCACACTAACCATAGAAAGCCCTGCCGGTGCAGAGGGCGGGACCTGTTTCCATTTACGCCTGCCCCGGGTTCCGGGCGATTGTCGAAGCTGCCGGGAGGGAAAAGAGCCCCGCACCGCAGAGGCCCCGCTGGTCGCTTCGCCCTCAGAAACCTAGCCACCCCTGAGACCCATCGACAAGGGAAGGGGCTGCTCAAATTGCCGCAAAAACCACCTGTTGCTCCGACCCGGAGTGAGGCCCGATTAAAGGATAGCCCACCTCGATGTAAACTGGCCAAACCGCCAGTAAGCCCAGCCCCAGCGGTAAGGAAAATGGGAAAAAGCACCGGTAGGCAGGGGAAACGGGTCTGGAGGCGGAAAGCCATCCCCGCCTCAATGCACCGATATTAAAAGTAAAATTAACAGCCCCGGACCCGCTCTCGTCCCCCCACGCCGCCCATGTGGATTACCTTCTTTTCAATTTCATTATTGAATCACAGCAAACCTGTGGATAGTTTGCAGAATCATCTGACAACGGAGGAGGTGACTCGATGGCCATTAGCAGACTCAAACCCTCACAGCTCAAACCGCACATCCCTGCGCGGGCACTCTCGTTTCAAAACACCAACCAGGTCGAACCGCTGGACGCGGTTATTGGACAGGAGCGGGCCATGAGGGCGTTGGACCTGGGGCTGGAATTACGCTTTTCCGGTTACAATGTGTTTGTGACCGGTCTTCCCGGTACTGGACGGACAACCATTGTAGGCAACAAGTTGCGCCAGGTAGCCGCTCAGAAGCTGGTGCCCGATGACTGGTGTTTTGTGTACAATTTTAGTGAACCGGATAGCCCCATAGCGCTGAGTTTACCTGCTGGTAAGGGTGCCCAATTTAAAAACGAGATGAGTCAGTTAATGGAAACCCTAAAGCGTGAGATTCAAAAAGCCTTTAGCAGCGACTACTACGAGGACCAGCGCCTGACCCTGATCCACCGCACCGAGGACCGCAAGCGGGAGATTCTGGAACAGCTTAATCAGGAAGCCCGCCAGATGGGCCTGCAGATTCAGATGACCCCTACCGGCATTCAGACCATCGTGCTGGACCGAGAAGGGAAGCCGCTGAAACCGGAAGAGTTTGAAAAATTGAGTCAGGAAGAGCGGGAGGCCATTCATCAGCGTATCCACCAGCTGGAGGATCGCATTGCCGAAGCGGTGCGTGCCCTGGCCCGGCTGGATATGGAAACCCAGAAATCCTTGACCTCATTGAACGAACGGGTGGCGCAGTTTGTTGTGGAACAGTACATCCGGGAATTGCAGGAGGAATACCGGGACCTGCCCCACGTATTGCGCTATCTGGAGGCGGTAAGTAAGGACATCATTAACAACATTTCCCGTTTCCTTTCCGAATTGCAGCGCGAGCAGCAAAAACCGGCCGAAGCCTCCCAGGCCGAGGCCTTTTTCCGCCGGTACCAGGTGAATGTGGTGGTGGATAATTCCGGGCTGGAAGGCGCACCAGTCGTGTTCGAAACCAATCCAACCTATAACAATTTAATCGGCCGAATTGAAAAGTACGCTGTTTTCGGCACTTACGTTACCGATTTCATGCACATCAAGGCGGGCAGCCTGTTGCGGGCCAACGGCGGTTACCTGATTGCCGATGCCGTGCAGGTCCTTCGCCATCCCTTTGTTTACGATGCCCTCAAACGTGCCCTGCGCAATCGCGAGCTGCGCATCGAGGACGTTTCTGAGCTTTACGGCTTCATGGCGGCCACCACGCTCAAACCGCAGCCCATTCCCCTGAACGTAAAAATTGTGCTCATCGGCAGTAGCCTGGTTTACAACATTCTCCGCCAGTACGACGAAGAGTTTTCCAAGATTTTCAAAATTCGGTCCGATTTCGACTACGAAACGGCGATCAGCGAGGAGAGCATCCTGAACTATGCCCGTTTCATTCGCAAAGTAGCAGACGAAGAGCAGCTGCTGGCCTTCGATAAAAACGCTGTGCGGGAGCTGGTTTTTTATGCCCAGCGCCTGGTCAGCGACCAGGAAAAGCTCTCGCTCAAGTTTGGTACCATCACAGAAATTCTACAACAGGCCAACTACTGGGCCGCTAAAAACGGACACACCCAGGTAACCGGCCAGGACGTTCGCCAGGCGGTGGAGGAGATGGAGTTTCGCCAGCGGCTGGTGGAGGACAAGCTGCAGGAAATGATCGAGCGGGATATTCAGAAAATCAACGTGACCGGCGAAGCGGTGGGGGAAATCAACGGACTGGCCGTGTACCGGATCGGCGATTACACCTTCGGCAAGCCCCACCGCATTACCGCCAAGGCTTATCTGGGCAACGAGAGTGTGGTGCACATCGAGCGCAAGGCCCGCCTGAGCGGCAAAATCCACGACAAAGGGGTGCTGGTGCTGTCCGGTTTCTTTAACTGGAAGTTTGGCGAGCGCATTCCGCTGTCTTTTTCGGCCAGCCTCACCTTCGAGCAGAACTATGCTCTGGTCGATGGGGATAGCGCCTCGGCCACCGAGCTGTTTGCTCTCATCTCCTGCCTGTCCGGTGTACCCATCAAACAGGGCATCGCCGTCACCGGATCAGTAAACCAGGACGGGGAAATTCAACCCATCGGCGGAGTGAATCAGAAAATTGAAGGCTTTTTTAAAGTGTGCCAGAGCAAGGGCCTGACTGGCGAGCAGGGGGTGATTATTCCCCGGGCCAATGTGCAGCATCTGGTGCTCAAGGACGAGGTCCAGCAGGCGGTACGGGCCAAAAAGTTTCACATCTGGGCCATCGACACGGTGGAAGATGGGTTGGAGATTCTAACCGGGAAGAAGGCTGGCCAGCGCAATGCCCGGGGCGAGTTTCCCCGCGGCAGCATTTACTACCTGCTGGAAAAGAACCTGGTGGACATGGCCCGGCGGACCGAGGCCTTTCGGAAGAAAATCAGCGGGGACAGCAAAAAGGCGCCCGGTCGGCGTAAAACCAAATCCGAGGAAGAAAACAACGAAGAGCAGCAAAGCGATTGAACTGGCAGTGCTGGAATGGTTCCGGAGTGAAACACGGCAAACAAGAAAGGCAGCCTGCGGGCTGCCTTTTTGCTGCGGAGAGGGAGGGATTCGAACCCTCGGTGCCCCTTTTAAGGGCACACTCGCTTAGCAGGCGAGCGCCTTCAGCCAGCTCGGCCACCTCTCCAGATCGA
>RFHE01000364.1 GCA_003696445.1 Calditrichota bacterium
CGAAACCCTTCCGGCTGGTCATTCAAAGCATAAAGCATGCCCTGGGAATAAAAGACCCGGTTCACCCTGCCGCCCGTCTCGTAGCGCCCCACCTGCTCCGGGGAGTCCGGTTGGCTCACATCAACAATGCGAACCCCGCCCACATCATCGGCAACAAAGGCAAGTCCATCGGTTACGGACACATCCACAGAATAGCTCGGAGTTTCCAGCCAGCCCACCTGGTGCGGATGCTGGACATCACTCACGTCGATGATCCGCAACCCAAAATAATCGACCACGTAGGCCATGCTGCCGGAAACAGCAACGTCAATGACGGGTGTATTGGACTTTGTGAACCCGACCTCTACCGGATGGGTGGGATCGCTCACGTCCACAATGCGTAGCCCGCTGTCCGCACTGGCAACAAACGCGTAATGATCCACCACCTGCACTTTTCGGACGGATCCCCTGGCGGTGTACGCACCCACCTCGACCGGATTGGCGGGATCGGCTACGTCGAAAATCCGCAGTCCGAAAACCGAATTGGCCACAAAGGCCAGGCTATCCACAACAAAAATGCCCTTTACCACCCCGATGCGGGTTCGGGCATCCCAGGCCACTTCCACCGGATGGGCGGGATCGCTCACATCCACGATGCGAAACCCCATGTTCCACTCGGCCAGGTAGGCGTAATGGCCGGAGACGAAAACGCCCAGGGTCCAGTTGCGGCTTTCCAGCGTACCCACCTCCACCGGACGGGCCGGATCGCTCACATCCAGAATGCTGAATCCGCCACTGGAGGCGGCCACATAGGCGTAGTTTCCCTCCACAAAAATTTCTGCAACTTCCCCTGGCACGGGCACCCTGGCCAGAGAAACCGGCGCGGCCGGATTACTGACATCCAGAATTTCCACCGAACTGCCATTGCCGATGTAGAGCAGGTTGTTGGCGGCGAAGGTGGCCTTGCAGGGGCCATTGGGCCAGCGGCCGACCAGGGTGGTATTCCAGGATTGCTGGGCGAAAACGGACCCCAGACAGAGGACCGCCACAAGCAGAAAACATGCCGGTTGAATCCGCATGGCTGCACCGCCTGTATGGAGCTAAAGATTTTCCGTAATTTAATGAGGCATGAAGGAAATTGAAATACCCGGGCGCCGGGGTTCTCAATTTTTCTGCTCTAATTCGAAATCTTTTCGTTGCGGGCTAAAAAATCAGAACCGGCGGTCGGCTCCAACGCTTGGGTGGAGGTTCCTTCCTGGTAGGCTTTGCAGCCATTTTTCGGCTCTTCGGCTCAGCAAACCGTTCTGCAGAACGGGGAGGAGAAACACCGGCCGGCCATCCTTCAACCGGCAACGTTTTCCCTGATTCAGATCCCACGTGCAGGGCGCCTTCCGGCGAAACGGCAACGACGGCTCGCCCCGGCCAGCAAAGCACCAGCCTTTCGCCAGCCTCCCGGGGCCAGGCAGCGCGTTCCGCACCTCAGCGCTCCTCAGGCACGCCGGCCAGAAAGCGCTGCACCTGCCCGGCCCGTTCCCTGGCCTGCAGGATGCACTCGGAAAAGCCGATCCCTCCCCGAAAGTTGCCACCGATAAAAAGGCCGGGCACCGCTTCCTCGCTCCGGCGGATGGCCGCCAGCACGGCCGAATAGCCCAGGGTGTACTGGGGAATGGCCCGGGACCAGCGCTGAATGTGAACCACATCGGGCAGGGCCTGCAGCCCCAGCAGTTCCTCCAGTTCCCTCTGGACGGTGCGCAGCAGTTGCTGGTCGGAGAGGGCCTGCAGTTCGGGCAGGCGGCTGCCGCCCAGAAAGCTGGTGAGCAGGGCGCCACCCGCCGGTGCTCTCTCCGGAAAGATGCTGGAATTAAACAGCGTGCCCAGCAGATTTCGGCCCTCCCGGCCCGGCACCAGAAAACCGAACCCGTCCAGGGGATGGCGGCAGGGATGGCGGTGAAATCCCAGCGCCACCACCACTACCGGGGCATATTCTACCCCGCCCAGCGCTTCCCGGGCGGGCAGGGGAAAACGAAAATCGATCTGCTGATAGGCATGAGCAGGGATGGCAAACACCACCGCGCGGGCCCGCCACTCGCGCCCTTCATCGCGCTGGGTGCCGCGTAACACAAACCAGTCCTCCTCCCGGGCTACCTCCTGCACAGTCACCTCCCGTTGAAACCGCTCGCCCAGCAGGCCGCTCAGCGCCCCAATGGGGGTTTCCATCCCCTCCCGGAAGGCGTACAGCGGCGCGGCGGCCCGGGAGCGCTCGCCGCGCTTCTTCCGTTCCCGGGCGCCCAGCACGGCCCCCCGAATCAGGCTGCCGTAACGCTGCTCCAGTTGGTGCAGTTTAGGAAAGGCCACCGGCAGGCTCAACCGCTCCGGATTCCCGGCGTACACCCCGGAAACGAACGGATCCACCGCGTAGTGCAAGAACTCCTCGCCCAGCCGGCGCCGGACAAAGTCCGCCACCGACTCTTCCACCTCCGGGGGCGCCGGTTTGATCCAGGGCTCCCGAAGCAGGCGGAATTTGGCCCGCCAGGAAAACAGCGGGCTGGTCAGAAAGGCCAGCGGCGAGAGCGGCAGGGGATGCAGCCGCCCACCGCGCAACACGTAGCGTTTTTTTGCCGTTGGGAGGGCGTAGATGCGCTCGGATTCCACACCCAGCGCCTGAAAAAAGTCTTTCAGCACCGGGCTGGTTTCCGGGCTGCTGTTGGGGCCGGTTTCAATCAAAAAGCCCTCCCGGCGCAGGGACTGAACCACCCCGCCGGGGCGGGCCGCCTTTTCCAGCACCACCACCTGCAGGCCTGCCCGCTGCAGGTAAAAAGCCGTGGCCAGCCCGGAAATTCCAGCGCCAACCACGGCAACGTCCACTGCCGGCCTCTGGCTCATGCCGTACTCACAACACCTTTTTGTTCAGGTCCGGTGACACAACAACAACGCACTCAAACCGTTCGCGAATAGCGACCGGCCATTCGGGCATCCACCTGGCGCAAATAGCGGTCGAACACCATGGCAATGTTGCGGATGACCAGCCGTCCTTCCGGGCGCACCAGGATGCGGTCCGCTTCCACCGTTACCAGCCCATCCTGAATGAAGGGCTCCAGGTCGGCCAGTTCGGCGGCAAAATACTGGTCAAAGTCGATCCCGAACCGGCGGGAAACCGCCGCCTTCAGGATCTGGAGGTTGCACATCAGGTCGGTAATCACATGGCGGCGCAGCAGATCGTCCGGGCCAAGGCGGAAGCCCACCGCCGTGGCCAGCGAACCTTCGGACAGCCGCTCGTGGTAGCTGCGAGTGTCCTTCACGTTCTGAGCGTACACTTCGTTCAACTGGCTGATGGCGGTAATACCGAAGGCAAACACTTCCGCACCGGCGCGGGTGTTGTAGCCCTGAAAATTTCGGTACAGGGTTTTGTTGCGCAGGGCCACCGCCAGCTTATCGTCCGGCCGGGCAAAATGGTCCAGCCCGATGTACACATAGCCGGCTTCGGTGAGCCGCTCGATGATCAGCTTGAACATTTCCAGCCGCGTGCGCGTGTCGGGCAGGGCCGCTTCGGGAATGACCCGCTGGTGTTTTTTCATCCACGGCACGTGGGCGTAATTAAACACCGCCAGCCGATCCGGCCCGATGTCGATCACCTTCTCCAGGGTGCGGGCGTAACTGTCCACGGTCTGGTAGGGCAGCCCGTAAATCAGGTCGATGTTGATGGAGTGGAACCCCAGTTCGCGGCTCTGTTCAACCAGCCGGCGGGTCAGAGCCTCCGGCTGTACGCGGTTGACCGCCTCCTGCACCCGCGGGTCGAAATCCTGCACGCCAAAGCTGACCCGATTGAAGCCCAGCCGCCGCAGCGTGGGCAGGTGCTCGGGCGTCAGGTTGCGCGGGTCGATTTCGATGCTGATCTCGGCATCGGGGGCGATGGTGAAGTGCTCCTGGAGATGGTGAAACACATCGGCGATCTGCTCCGGAGAGAGATAGGTGGGCGTGCCCCCGCCCCACTGGATCTGCACCACCGGGCGCCCCGGCGTAAGCAGGGCAGCCACCCGGCTGATTTCCGCCTTCAAATCCTCCAGATACGCGGCAATCCGATTCGGATTTCGGGTAATGATCACGTTGCAACCGCAGTAATAACAGAGGGATCGGCA
>RFHE01000365.1 GCA_003696445.1 Calditrichota bacterium
GCCTGGTGGTTCTGGACGAGGCCTACATCGATTTTGCCGACCGGCCCGGCTGGTTGAATCGACTGCAACACTACCCCAATCTGGTTATTCTACAGACCTTTTCCAAAGCCATGGGTCTGGCCGGAGCCCGCCTGGGGATGGCCTTCGCTCACCGGGAAACAGTGGCCGTTCTCAATCGAATCAAATTCCCCTACAATGTAAATCGCCTGACCGCCCGGGCGGCGTTGAGGGCGCTGGAACGCCAGGAGGAGGTGGCGGCCAGCATCGCCTTCATCCGGCGGGAAAGGGAATGGCTGCGGGTTCAATTAAGCCGGCTGCAACGGGTGGAACAGATCTACCCCTCCCAGGCCAATTTTCTGCTGGTCCGATTTCGCGATGCCCGGGCCGTCCACCAATCGCTGAGATCGAAGGGCATTCTGGTGCGGGACCGCTCCCACCTGCCGGGATGCAGCAATTGCCTGCGGATTACCGTGGGCAGCCGGGAGCAGAACCAGCGCCTTCTTCAGACCCTGCAAGCCATGGAGGTGGCGTCATGAAACGCGTTCTGTTTATCGACCGGGATGGAACCCTGATTGTGGAACCGCCCGACCAGCAGGTGGACGACTGGTCCAAACTGCGTTTTTGTCCGGGCGCCATTACCTTTCTGGGCCGCATAGCGCGGGAGCTGGAATTTGAACTGGTGATGGTGACCAACCAGGATGGGCTGGGAACCGCGGCCTTTCCCGAAGAACGGTTCTGGCCCATTCACAATTTCATTCTGGAAACCCTGGCCGGCGAAGGCATTCGCTTTCGGGAGGTGCTGATCGATCGCTCCCTGCCTACCGAGGGGCGGGAGACCCGCAAGCCCGGCCTGGGGCTGGTGCAACATTACCTGCTCGGCGAGTACGACCTGGCGCATTCTTTTGTGATCGGGGACCGGATCACCGACGTTCAATTCGCCCGCAATCTGGGCTGCGGCGCCATTTATCTGGGAACCGACCCCTCTCCCCTTCCGGTGAGCCTGCACGCCAGGGACTGGGCGTCCGTTTACCGGTTTCTGCGCGGACGGGACCGACAGATCTCTCTGGAGCGCCGCACCCGGGAAACGCAGGTTCGGCTCCAGTTAAATCCGGATGGCGATGGCCACTGCCGCAGCCACACTGGTCTGGGCTTTTTCGACCATATGCTGGCCCAGCTGGCGCGCCATGCCCGGATGGACCTGGAAATTCAGGTGCAAGGGGACCTGGAGGTGGATGAGCATCACACCATCGAGGATACCGCCCTGGCCCTGGGCGAGGCGCTGCGCAGCGCTGTGGGATTCAAAAAGGGGATGCACCGCTACGGCTTTGTCCTGCCCATGGACGATGCGCTGGCCCGGGTGGCCCTGGATTTTTCCGGGCGCCCCTGGCTGGTCTGGAAGGCCGACTTCCGCCGGGAGAAAATCGGCCAGGTGCCCACGGAAATGTTCTCCCATTTCTTCAAAAGCCTGTCCGATGCCGCCGGGCTGACCCTCCACGTGAAGGCCGAGGGGGAAAACGAACACCACAAGATTGAGGCCATTTTCAAGGCGGTGGGGCGCGCCCTGGGCCAGGCCCTGCAGCGCACCGAAGGCGACGGCCGGATCCCCAGCACCAAAGGGAGGCTGTGAACGACTGGAGAAAGGAACAGGAAGGACAGAGAAAGCTCTCCAGACCAGCATGGTGAGTTTTCGCCGGTGAGCGTGCTTTTCGAGCAGGAGCCAGGAGTGATTCAACCTCGGGGAAAAACAAGCGCAACGCCGGCGCGAGCCTTAAGACGAAGCGGGGCGAAACAGGAGCCGATTTAATGAAGGTCGCCATTGTTCAATACAACGCAGGCAACAGTCGCTCGGTGGCATTTGCCCTGCAGCGGCTGGGGGTGAAGGCCGAGATCAGCGCCGATCCGGAGCTGCTGCGGCGGGCGGATCGGCTGATTTTTCCTGGTGTGGGCGAGGCCGGATCGGCCATGGCCTTTCTTCGCCGGCACGGCCTGGACGAACTGCTGCGCACCTTTCAGCGGCCGGTCCTGGGCATCTGCCTGGGCTTGCAGCTGATGTGCGCCTGGAGCGAGGAAAATCAGACCCCAGGACTCAATCTGTTTCCGGTGCGGGTGCACCGCTTCCCCCCGACGGGGAAAGTCCCCCATGTGGGCTGGAACACCATCCACCAGCCTCAGGGGGCCCTGTTCAAGCGGGTACCCGATGGGAGTTACCTTTACTTTGTGCACAGCTATTTTGCCGAACCGAATCCCTGGGCCATCGCTTCCGCCCACTATCTGGTGCCCTTCTGTGCGGCCCTGGCCCGGGACAATTACCTTGCCGTTCAATTTCACCCTGAAAAGAGCGGGCCGGTGGGTACCCAAATTCTGAAAAACTTTCTGGAGCTGCCATGAGAATCATCCCGGCCATCGACATTCTGGAAGGGCGCTGCGTGCGCCTGCATCAGGGACGTTTTTCCCGGCGGACCGACTATTCGGACAGCCCGGTGGAGCGAGCGCTGGCCCTGGAGGCGCAGGGCTTTCGCCACTTACACCTGGTGGATCTGGACGGCGCACGGGAAGGGCGCGTGCGCCATGTAAACCTGCTGGCCGAGATCGCCCGGCGCACCAGCCTGAAGGTGGATTTCGGTGGCGGGCTGAGAAGCCGGGCCGATATTCAGGCCGCTCTGGAGGCCGGCGCCAGCCAGGTAAACGTCGGGTCGCTGGCCGTACAACGACCCGATCTGCTGGCCGACTGGATTGCCCATTTCGGTTCCCATTCCATCATCGTTGCTGCGGACGTGTCCGGTGGTGAGCTGCGCGTGCGCGGCTGGGAGGAGGGCAGCGGGCTACACTGGCGGCAGTTTTTTGACCGGCTCGGGGAAATGGGCGTGTGCTTTCTCTGCGTGACCGATATCGCCCGGGATGGTACCCTGGCCGGCTGCAACCTGGCGCTGTACCAGGAAATGAGGAAACGATTCCCACAGTTTCGGCTCATCGCCAGTGGCGGGGTAAGCACCCTGGCGGAGTTAACCGCGCTGGAAACCCTGGGGGTGGATGGGGTCATCATCGGGAAGGCGCTGCAGGAAGGGCGGCTGAGCCCGGCCATGCTCCAGCGCTGGCTCTCCGGACAGGCACCAAACGTGGAGGAGTAAACTGCACCATGCTGGCAAAACGGATTATTCCCTGCCTGGACGTCCACCAGGGGCGGACGGTAAAGGGGGTGCATTTTCAGGACCTGAAGGCTGTGGGCGATCCGGTGGCCCTCGGCCGCCGCTATGCCCGGGAGGGAGCCGACGAGCTGGTGTATCTGGACATTTCCGCCACGGTGGAAGGCCGGAGCCAGTTTTACCAGCTGGTTGCCCGGGTGGCCGAGCAACTGGACATTCCCTTTACGGTGGGAGGGGGCATTCGCTACGAGGCGGATGTGGAACGGTTACTGGACTGCGGCGCAGACAAAATTGCGGTGAATTCAGCAGCCGTGGCCGACCCGGATTTAATCGATCGGCTGGCTGCTCGTTTTGGGAGCCAGTGCGTGGTGGTGGCCATGGACGTGCGCCGGGAGGGCCCGGCCTGGTGGGTGTACACTCACGGCGGCCGGCTGCGCACCGATCGCCGGGCGGAGGCCTGGGCCCGAGAGGCGGCCGATCGCGGCGCCGGGGAAATTCTGCTCACCTCCATGAATCACGACGGCACCACCGGTGGATTCGCCTGCCGGCTGAC
>RFHE01000064.1 GCA_003696445.1 Calditrichota bacterium
AGGCCGGAACGAGCAATCACTTCAGCGCCCATATTGGTGGGGATGGTCACCAGCAGATCGTATTCCACCTCCCGGTCGTCCCAGGAGATCAGCTTGTTTTTTTCGCCATCCACTCGGGCTACATTGAACTCGGGAATCAATTGAATGCCGCGCTGGGCCAGCGTGTCGCCCAGAAGCCTGGAGGCGACCGGCTTGGTAAACGCCCCATCCAGGGGAGTCACATAAAACAGCTCGGTCTTCTTTCGGAGGCCTCTTTCCCCCAGCCACCAGTCCACCAGGAAAGCAAATTCCAGCGGAGCTACCGGACACTTGATCGGCATTTCGTTGATGTGGATAACCAGGCGTCCGCCCTCCCAACGCTGTAATCGCTGGTGCAGGGCCAGTGCGCCTTCCAGAGTGTAAAAGTCGAAAATGTTCTCGTGCCACCCAGCCTCCAGCATGCCCTCGGTCTCTTCGGGATGAATCTGGCTGCCGGTGGCAATAATCAGTACGTCGTAAGGCAACACCTCCCCGCTACCAAGCACCACTTTGTTTTCCTGAGCCTTAATCTCTTCCACCGGAGAAAGAATAAACTGTACGCCGCGAGGAATAAATCGGCGGCGAGGTTTAACCACCTCTCGCTTGGTGTAAATGCCAAAGGGAATGAAAAGAAAACCCGGCTGGTAATAATGAATGGAGTTTTCGTCCACTAGGGTCATTTGCCATTCATCTTCATCCAGCCGCGGGCGTAACTTGTTAGCCATGATGGTTCCTGCTGTGCCACCACCTAAAATCACCAGTCTCTTCATCGCTCACCTCAATCGCTTTTGTTTCTCATTTTCACTCAGGGAAGGGACAAATGCTGTGCCAGTGAGAAGCAAATGGGTATTACCTGTTGTTTTTTAATCAATTAGGTAAAGGAGGAAATTTTTTAATGAAGAGGGTCTTTTCTCAATAATGAGATTTTAAACCCCGCTCTTTCTTAAATTTGGGAAAATCTGAATTCACCGGTTTGACGGCGGTATTCCTCTGATTAAATTGCTACGAAACGATAGAGAACACGGTTAGAGGACGCTGGGCAGAGCTACCCATGGGTAAAACGTTTCAGAAAATTTTTCTCAAAACCACGCGTTGGGGCAGTGTCCGTTTTCGACTGTTCGTGCTGTTTGTGCTGCTTTCGGTTGGACCAGTGGTCTTTGTCTCTGTTCTGGGTTACCGGATGACCCGGAACATTGTGATCCGCCAGGTGACGCTCCTGCTTAATTTACACAACCGAATGGCCCGGGAAGAAATTTTTCGATACCTGGAGGGGGCTCAGAAAATGCTGTTGCCGGTGGTGGAACCGGGCAGCGCCCCCGTGAAACGGCTCATTGGGGAAATAGGACGAAAGGATTTAGCACGGACGTTGGCCCAGGATCCCCTGATTCGCAACTGGCTGGCATTCCTGCGTCTAAGTGGCTATTTCGATAATGTGTGGATCACCGATAGCACCTTGAAGCCACTGGTGAGCCTGAATCCTGCCGCCCTACCGCCAACCGGATTGACCGATGCAGTTAAATCCAGCTTATCCTATCTTTCCATTCCAGGAGGGGTGGGGGCAAACCGCTTTTTTGTTTGTGTTCATCCACTAAAGCCGAAAGCGGGCCCTGCGGTGGGCTATGTCATCGGCCAAATAGACCACACCCGGCTCAGCCAGCGCTTGCTCCATGTGGGGAACCAATTCGGCAATTACCGGGTGTACGTGATTCAGCCGGCCAGTACAGTGCTTTTTTGCACCGATCCAGCCGTTTCCTTCCTGGACAAAGGCATTGCGGCGGCCTCCGATTATCCTCAGGCCCGTGTGGAAAGGCGAGATGGGGAGCGGGTCATCCGGGTGGTGCAGCCACTGGGCATTCTGGACTGGCAGGTGCTATCGGAAATTCCCTACCGGAAGGCGCTGGCCGATGTGCTGGTATTTCGCCGGCAAATTATATTCGGCATCCTGGCTATGCTCGTCTTTCTGCTTTTGCTCTCTTATCTGGTCAGCTACACGTTTACTCGTCCCATCCAGCAACTGTCCGAAGCGGCCCGGCGGATCGGGCAAGGCCATCTGGATCGACCGGTGGTCAGCGAGGCCGGGGATGAGCTGGGAACCCTGGCCAGCGATCTGGATGAGATGCGTCGCCGGCTAAAACACTACACCGAAAATCTGGAAAAGCTGGTCAACGAACGGACCGCCGAATTGCGCCAGGCCCAACACCAGATCATTCATCAGGAGAAAATGGCTTCGCTGGGATTAATGGCCGCCGGCATTGCCCACGAAATCGGTAACCCGCTCACCGCCATCTCCTCACTGGTGCAAATGCAGCTTCGGCGGAGCAACGACCCCGAAACCGTGGAGGCCCTCACCACTGTGCGAGAGCACATTGGACGCATTTCCAAGATTGTACGCGAACTGGTGGATTTTTCCCGCACCGGCAGCCAGGAGGTGAAACCCACCTACGTGAATGAAATTATTGCCTCTACGGTAGGCATTTTGAAATACGACCGCCGGGCCAAAGGGGTGGAATTTCACTTCGATCTGGGCCGGGACCTCCCCCCGCTGATGCTGGTGCCCGACCAGTTGCAGCAGGTGCTGTTCAATATCCTAGTCAATGCTCTGGATGCGCTGAAAAACCCCATCCGGCGCATCGAAATCCGGACCCATGCCGACGAGCGGTGGGTGTTTATCGAAATCAGTGATACCGGAACCGGCATTCCCGAAGACCATCTGTCCAAAATTTTCGAGCCCTTCTTTACCACCAAAGAAGTGGGCAAGGGCACCGGACTGGGCTTGACGGTCAGTTACGGTATCATCAAAAACTTTGGCGGCGAGATTAAGGTGAACAGCCGCCCCGGTCAGGGTACGACCTTTACCATTCTTTTACCTGTTTCCCGAGAACAGGAGGTGGAGCATGGCTCAAATTCTGATCGTTGACGATGAGCGGGTGATTCGTGAAACGCTCACCCATCTATTGAGTGAGGAAGGGCATCAGGCCGAGTCGGCGGCCGACGGCCGGGAGGCGCTGGAGAAAATTCAAAAAACCTTCTACGATCTGGTGATTACCGATTTAAAAATGCCTGGCATGAGCGGCCTGGAGCTGTTGCGCCAGATCCGATTGATTTCGCCCAGAACCTCGGTGATGATTGTGACCGCCTACGGATCGATGGAAAGCGCCATCGAAGCCCTGCGGGCAGGGGCTTACGATTACTTGATTAAACCATTGGATTTCGACGACGTGCTGCTTCGGGTGCAGCGGTTGCTGGAGCACCGGGAAGTACTACAGGAAAACGAGGCCCTTCGCCAGATGGTGCGCCAGGATTTTCAGCCCTTCAACATCGTGGGCCAGAGCAAGGCCATGCAGGAGGTGTTCCGGCTGATCCAGAAAGTTTCTCAAACCGACAGCAACGTGCTCATTACCGGCCCCAGTGGTACAGGCAAGGAGCTGGTCGCACGCGCCATTCACTTCAACTCGCCCAGGAAGGATCACCCCTTCATTGCCATTAACTGTGGGGCCATTCCGGAAACGTTAATGGAGAGTCAACTCTTCGGGTACAGGAAGGGAGCATTTACCGGTGCCAATGAGGACCGGGCCGGCTATTTTCAAGCCGCTCATCGGGGCACCCTGTTTCTGGACGAAATTGGGGAAATACCCCTTCACCTGCAGGTTAAACTGCTCCGGGCTATCGAAACCGGGGAAGTGATTCCGGTGGGCGATACCCGGCCGGTGAAGGTGGATGTGCGCATTCTGGCTGCTACCAACCGGGACCTGCAGGCCGAAGTGGCCGCCGGACGCTTCCGGGAAGATCTCTACTATCGCCTCAACGTGGTGGAGATCCGCCTCCCTCCACTCAGCCAGCGCAAGGAAGATATCCCGCTGTTGGTTCACCATTTTATTGACAAATATCGCCGCCAGATGGGCCGCAAAATTACCGGCATCGATCACCGGGCCATGCAGGCTTTAATTAATTACCCCTGGAAAGGGGGAGTGCGCGAACTGGAAAATGTGATTGAGCGGGCTATTATTCTCACCGAATCGGACCAGATTACCTTGGAGGATTTACCAGCCGGCTTTAGTGCCACACAGGCAAGTGAAGAAAATGTGCCGCTCAGCTTGAAGGAAGCGGTAGCAGCCTTTGAACGAGAGCACATCTCTCGGGTGCTGGAGAAAACCGGCGGGAACAAGGAGAAAGCCGCCCGCCTACTGGGTATCGGCCTGTCCTCGCTGTACCGTAAAATGGATGAGCTGGGCATTGACGGCAAACGATCTGCCACTGCACAGGAAAAGTAACCAGGATCGCCCCAGGCGTTTAACCGAGGTTGCCCTTCAACGTAGCTCCACCGGGGTTTTTTTCAATAAATGGGCCTGAGAGAGGAACATGCCCAGAAGCATGAGCAGGCAGCCGAGCAATTCGCGCCGGGAAAGTATTTCACCCAGCAATAGCCACCCACCCAGAGCCGCAAAGGCCGCTTCCAGACTCATGATGATGGCCGCATGGGCGGGATGGGCTTCCCGCTGAGCCACCACCTGCAAGGTAAAGCCAATCCCCACACTCAACAATCCGGCGTACAAAATAGGAATGGCCGCCCGGTAAACGCCTTCCACAGAGAGTGGTTCGGCCACAAGCGCCACCAGCAAGCTGAGCAGGCTACAGATGGCGAACTGGCGCAGGGCCAAAGCGATGGCATCCAGCCGGCTTACCAGCCGGTCAATAATCAGCACGTGGCCTGCCCAAACCAGAGCGCCGGCCAGCACCAGCAGATCCCCCGGATTGATGGGAACCGTCCCGGTAAAGCTGAGCAGGTAAAGGCCGGCGGTTGCCAGCACCGCACCCAGCCAGGTACCGCGCGCAGTCTGTTGCCCGAAGAGCATGCCCAGGATGGGGACAAAAACCACATAGAGGCCGGTGATAAAGCCTGCCTTGCCGGCGGTGGTGTAAACCAGACCCACCTGCTGGAGCGTAGCCCCGGCAAACAGGACTAGCCCAGCCACAAAGCCCCCCGGACGTAACAACGGTCGCTGGCGGAGCAGCGCCACCGCGTTTTGCTTCCGCCGCCGATGAAGCAGCGGGAGCAGGCACAAGGCCCCCAGCCCGAATCGAAGCCCGTTAAACAGAAACGGCCCGATGTGGGCCATTCCAGCCCGCTGGGCCACAAACCCCATCCCCCAGATGAGCGCCGTGAGCAGTAATAGAAAATCCGAGCGCAACGTGCGCGTTTTCATTCCTAATTTTTCCCGTGGCTTCGTTTTTCTCAAGAAGATCCCCCTGAAAGCAAAGGCCAAATTTGACCAGCAAAGCCCAAATCAACAACGGACAATCTTTTTTAACAACCTGCGTGTGACAATGGCGGTTCTGCAACCTACTCCAACTGAGGGCAGCCACGGTTCCAGGGCGCGGCACCGAAAGGAGAGTTCGGTTGATTTTCCCCCGGCCTCGATTGTATTTTGATGTTTGATTTAAATCTGACAGAACAGGTGGCAACAACGGAGCTGCGAGTGCTGGCAGCCAGTGTGGAGGCGAAGCGATGAAAAAGAAATTCAAAGAACTTAAAATCGGCGATCGTTTTATTCTTCCCGACCCCCGGGCAACCTACTACGGGGAGCCGGAAATCCTGGAAAAAATTCCCTTTATGGAAAACTACTACCGGACCACCGGCTACAAGCGCAACGCGCGCTGGATCCACGGGGAAAAGTACTTTTACGTGGATGATGAACAGGAAGTGGAGGTAGTGGAGTCCTGAGTGCGCCCCGGGGCTATTTTTTTCGCATTTGTTCCGGCGATCCGCCGGCCGGCGCAGGTGGGGATGTGCTCCCTCTGCAATGTTGTTCTCCTTATTGAAATTTCAGCGTACCATCCTGTCGCCATGCCTCTACCCTGAAGCCTTCCGGCAGCGATTGAATCCTTGGCCTTTTTTGTGCTCTTTTGCAGGGGAAGAACGACCTGGTTTGAACCGGAGGGATGAAAAAAGCCCGGCTCCATTTGCAGGAAACCGGGCAAGTGTCAGCGTGCCCGAATCGGGCGGTTCAAAAACAGTGTTCAGACTCAGCCGCTCTGGCGGGCGGCCAGTTCCCGATCCAACAGAATCAAAGCAGGCTGGTGGTCCCCAATCAAGCGCACCCGCTCCAGAATGGCTTCAACCGTGCTTTCCTCTTCCACCTGTTCGGTGATGAACCACTGCAGCATCACCTGGGTGGGATAGTCCTTTTCTTCAACGGAAAGGGCATACAGTTCATTGATCTTTCCGGTAATATACTGCTCGTGCTCCAGGGCTTTTTCGAACACTTCCTGAACCGAGGAAAAGTTGGTGGTGGGTTGAGGAATGGCCTCCAGAATTACCCGGCCCCGCCGATCGGTAACGTAATTGAAGATCCGCATGGCATGGCCGACCTCCTCGCGGGCTTGTTCTTTCATCCAGGTGGCAAAGCCGTTCAGGCTTTTATCCTCGAAATAAGCGGCCATAGCCAGATACAAATATGAAGAATAGAATTCTTCCCGGATTTGATGATTGAGTGCTTCTTCTACTTTTTTGGGCAACATGTGGTGCCTCCTTTTGCTTGGTGGTTCAACCTCTGGTTAAAATAACAAAGGGATTTCACTGATGTAATTTAACACTGCGCAGGTCGTTCTCTGAGCGAAAAAGCAAATGCCTGCCAGCGGTCGCACAACTACGGTTTGGCCACCAGTACTGCAAAGCCCCGGGCGGGTAGCCGAACGGTCAGTGCGCCGGAGCCATTGTCGGCGTGCCCGATTTGGGCTTTACCAAAGACCAGCGAGGGGTTTTGTGCCAACAACGATTGACTGGAAATGGGCATGGTGACTTCCCGATCTGCTCGACTAAACAGGGCAATCACCTGCTCCTTTCCGCTGGTTCGGGCAAAGCCGAGCGTAACCGGGCCGGTGAATTCTTTGAGCAACCGAAAGCGGCCGGTTTGCAGCGCGGGATGCCGGCGGCGGAGAGCAATGGCACGCCGGTAGAATTCGAATAACGCTTCGTCAAATCCGTTGGGATCCGGCGGGCGCACGTGTCCGGGCAGGGGGTGGGAGCGCTCCACTTCAAAGCGCAGGTCGGGCCAGACCATCGGCTTGCGATCATCGGGATCGTCGGCGCCCCACATGCCGGCTTCGTCGCCGTAGTAGATCATCGGCGAACCGGGAAAGGTCATCTGAAAGACCACAATCTGTTTTTGGATGCGGCGGGCCGCCGGCCCCGGTTTGCTTACATCGTAATCGGGATTGTCCCTGGGCCCGGCATTGCGATCGTAGTCCCGATCCGGGTTCAGAATCATGGATGCCAACCGGTCCGTGTCGTGGGAATCGACCAGATTCCACATCAGGTTCAGGCCCGATTCCCCGTACAGGCCTACCATTTCCTGAAGCCGCTTTGCGAATTCTTCTCCGGAAATGGCTTTCCTCCGATTAACAAAAAACGCCACCACCGCGCGGGCAAACAGGTAATTCATGGAGGCATCGATGCGGTGATGGGCCACCCATTCCGAGGCATCGTCCCAGATTTCCCCGATGGTAAGCGCCTCCGGATTGATCCGTTTAACCAAGGCATACCATGCTTCCCAGAAAGGGGGCGCTACATCGGTAATCACATCCAGGCGCCAGCCATCCACCCCATCGGAGGGATCGCCGTCCCCATTGGGGTCCATCCAGCGCCGGGTAATAGCAAAAAAATACTCCCGCGGTCCGTGTACCAGGCCGCTGTCGTTCTCGGCAAACACCGGCAGGGATTTAAATCCCCACCAAGCCTCGTAATCCAATTCGTTCTGCGGGGTGCGTGGGTCATCCCATCGTTTGATGACATACCAATGGGCGTAGCGGCTTCGGGGGCCGTTTTTTAGAATATCCTGGAAGGCAAAAAAGCCGGTACCGCTGTGGTTAAACACGCCATCGATAACCACGCGGATGCCTCGCCGGTGCGCCTCTCGGATGAGCCGGAGAAAGGTGGAGTCGGCGGAAGTCCAGATCCAGGTGGCCGGGTCTTCGGTTTCCTCGGCCCTGGCCAGGCGCGCCCGGTCACCCTTGGGATCGGGGCCGAAGTTGTCGTCCACGTGGTGGTAACTGCTGGCATCGTACTTGTGGAGGCTGGGTGCTTCGAAAATGGGATTGAAGTAAATGGCCTGTACCCCTAACTGTTTCAAATAATCCAGCTTCTCAATAACGCCGATCAGATCCCCGCCGTAGCGCCGGGTAAAAACCACTTCGTAGAAGTTGGAGGAACGGCGCAACTCCCAGGGCTGCAGCCGGTACCAGTCCGCCGTCCAGGGATGGACCTGCCAGCCCGGCTCCAGCTCGGCCCCTGGCACCTCGGCCGCGGTGGGGTCGTTGGCCGCCGAACCGTTGCGAAAACGCTCGGGAAAAATCTGGTACCACACAATGCCCCGTGCCCAGCCCAGCGGATCGGATTGTGCCGTTCCCGGTGCAGTGCCGGTACCGCACCCAAAAAACATCCCGGCCAGAATTAGAAAAAACCAGGTTCGTTTTAAAAAAGGTGTTCTCTGCATCGGCCTGTACTCCTCCTGTTTGTGCCAAAACTAACCGCGATTGGGAAAGCATCAAACCGGGAAAGGAATTTCTAAGCCCATCCCGGAGGAAGGAAAAATTCAATTGGCGGTCTGCTCATGCATTGCTTTGCCTTAAATTTCCACTTTTACTGCTGGCCAAAATAGGCATAACCGAGCATGCCTGATGGCCGCGCTACCGGGGGTAGGAAAAAAAAGTTCTGTACAGAATGGAAGGAAACTCCAGAAAACCGGCATTTGACCTGCTCATCTTTGATCTGGACGGCACCTTGGCCGACACGCGCGCAGATCTAGCTGCGGCGGTGAACTCCATGCGCCGCCACTTCGACTTGCCCGAACTAACCGTGGCGCAGGTGACCGGCATGGTGGGCGAAGGCCTGGAAAAACTGCTGGAGCGGGCCCTGCCCGGTGCGGGGGAGCAGGAACGCGCCCGGGCCAGGGCGCTGTTTCACCAGTTCTACAGCCGCAATCTGGTCCACCATACCCGCCTTTATCCGGGGATACGGGAGGTGCTGGAACAAACAGAGGGCATCGACCGAGCGGTGCTCAGTAACAAACCGGATGCCTACACGCGCACCATCGTCCAGCGCCTGGGGGTGGCGCCTTATTTCCGGCTGGTAATGGGCAAGCGAGACGACTTTCCCCGCAAACCGGATCCCACCTCCCTGCGCTACATCTTGAACCAGTTGAATTGCCCAGCGGAACGGGCGCTCATCATCGGCGACACGAAGAACGACATCCTGGCCGGGCAGGCCGCTGGAGTTAAAACCTGTGCCGTCACTTTCGGTTTCCGCACCGCCGAGCAGTTGAAATCTTACCGGCCGGACTACCTGATCCACAGCCCACTGGCATTGCTCCACATTGTTTTTCCTGCCGGAGCAATCCGCTCAAACCCATCCGGCGGCTTTTTCGATCTCCCAGAAGGGGATTGAAAAAGCACTGCGTAGAAATGCTCTGCGTCCCTTAAATTTCTTTTTCAAGAAAAATCGGCGATTTCAACCGGAAAACCATTCTGGAGGCGAGCTCATGGCAGTGAAAGCAGCCGAACCATTGTCTTCCGAAAGCATCGAACAGTTGCGCGGAGTCAGCAATGCCATCCGCATCCTGGCCATGGATGCCGTACAGAAGGCCAATTCCGGCCATCCCGGTATGCCCATGGGTATGGCCGATGTGGCCTCGGTGTTGTGGTGCCGGTATCTGAAGCACAATCCGCGCAACCCGCGCTGGGCGGACCGGGACCGATTTGTGCTCTCGGCCGGCCACGGAAGCATGTTGCTCTACAGCCTGCTATACCTTACCGGCTACGATGTCAGTCTGGAAGATCTGAAGCAATTTCGCCAGTGGGGCAGCAAAACGCCAGGCCACCCGGAATACGGGCATACTCCCGGGGTGGAGGTGACCACCGGCCCGCTGGGTCAGGGCATTTCGGCAGCCGTAGGGATGGCCCTGGCTGAACGCATCCTGGCTCAGACTTACAACCAGCCGGATCTGACCCTATTCGATCACTTCACCTACGTAATTGCCAGCGACGGGGACCTGATGGAGGGTATTAGTCACGAAGCCTGCGCGCTGGCCGGCCACTGGGCACTGGGCAAATTGATCGTCCTTTACGACGACAACCACATTACCATCGATGGAAGCACCGATCTGGCCTTCAGCGAGGACGTACTCAAGCGCTTCGAGGCCTACGGCTGGCACACCCAGCACGTAGATGGTCACGACATGGCGGCTGTGGACCAGGCTCTCCAGTTAGCGCGGGCCGAGAGGGAACGCCCCAGCATCATTGCCTGCCGCACAATCATCGGCTTCGGCAGTCCCAATCGAGCCGGGACCTCCAAAGCGCATGGAGAGCCCCTGGGCGAAGAGGAAGTGAAGCTGGCTCGCAAACAGCTCGGTCTGGAAGATTATCCGCCTTTTTACGTGCCCGAGGAGGTTCTGGCCTTTACCCGGCAAGCGGTAGAGCGGGGGAAGCTCTGGGAGGCGGCCTGGGAAGCCCGCTGGCAGCAATATCAGCAGCGTTACCCGGAAGCAGCGCGCGAACTGGCCACCCGGTTGGAAGGCAAGTTGCCCGAAGGCTGGGATGCCCCTCTACCGCCCTTTCCGGTGGACAAGCCTCTGGCCACCCGGGCGGCTTCCGGCGCCACCCTGGAGGCCCTGGTGCCTCGCATTCCTGCACTCATCGGTGGGTCCGCGGACCTCACCGGTTCCAATAACACCAAAACCAGCAGCCAGAAACCAATTACCGCACAGGATGCCACCGGAGGCTACATCCATTTCGGGGTGCGCGAACACGGCATGGGAGCCATCCTGAACGGACTGGCCCTCCATGGTGGATTTATCCCTTATGGGGGGACGTTTCTAGTTTTTTCCGACTACATGCGGGCCAGCGTGCGGCTGGCCGCCATGATGGGCCTGCGGTTGGTGTACGTGTTCACCCACGATTCCATCGGCCTGGGTGAGGATGGGCCTACCCATCAGCCCATCGAACAGCTCATGTCCCTACGGCTCATGCCCAACCTGTGGGTCATTCGCCCCAGCGACGCCACCGAGACGGCCGAAGCCTGGAAGGCGGCTCTGCAGCATACCGAGGGCCCCACGGCGCTGGCCCTCACCCGCCAAAAGCTGCCGGTGCTGGACCGGCAGGCGCTGGGGTTGGCACCGGCCGACCGGTTGCACCGCGGCGCTTATGTGCTGGTGGAAGCAAGTAATCCCAAGGCCGTAATCCTGGCCACCGGTTCAGAAGTGCACATTGCCCTGGAAGCGTTCCGATTGCTGGCAAAGGAAGGCATTGCCGCCCGGGTGGTGTCGATGCCTTGCTGGGAGCTGTTCGAGTTGCAGTCGGAGGACTACCGGCAAACCGTTTTGCCCCCGGCGTTGAAGATCCGGGTGGCCATCGAAGCAGGGGTGCCGCTGGGCTGGCAGAAATATGTGGGTGAGAGCGGCCGGATTATCGGGGTCAACCGATTCGGAGCCTCGGCGCCCTATCAGGAGATTTACCGGCACCTGGGATTGACCGCCCAGGCGGTTGCCGACACAGTCAAGGAACTGGTGGCCACCCATTTCTGAGGATCGGTAGCGGCGTTTGTGGTGACAACCAGCCGTGGCGCAGGATAATGGAGAATAGTGACAAAACCAGTCTGGGGCAGGAAGTGGCGGTGGCCATCCTGACCGGTGGGCTCAGCCGCCGGTTTGGCTCACCCAAGGCACTGGCCAGTTTGGAAGGCCGGCGGATCATCGACTGGATGGTGGCCGCAGCTTCCCGGCTTTCCGACGAGGTGTTTCTGGTCACCGGCGATCAGCCTTCGCCGCCGGGAATTGCCTGCCCGGCCTACCCGGATCGCCGTCCCGGTTGTGGCCCGCTGGGCGGCATCGACAGCGCTCTGGCCCACTCGCCACGGCCCTGGGTGGCGGTGATGCCCTGCGACATGCCTCTTCTGGATGGGGCGGTTTACCATGCGCTGGCCGGCTACCGCCGTGCCGGCCGGCCGGTGCTGGCTCGCTCTCACAGCGGACTGGAACCGCTGGTCAGCCTGTGGCCCTGCTCGCTGGCCAGGCCGGTGGAACAGGCCCTGGCCAGCGGCGATTTTGCCCTGTACGCCTGGACTCGACGCTGGCGGGCCGTAGTGGTGGATTTGCCGGCCGAAATCCCCGATTACCGCCCGGAGTGGTTTACCAACATCAACTATCGGGAGGACCTGCAGGCCCTAATGGACCGGCTCAGCCGGGTTAGCGGGGAGTAGAAGACCATGATCACCATCGATGGGGCGCAGAAATCCGGGTCCGGTACCATCGTGCGAGACGCAGTGCCTCTGGCCGCCCTGACCGGGCGTGCGCTGCACCTGATCAACATCCGGGCCCGCCGCCGGCCCTCTGGGCTGCGACCACAGCACCTGCAGGCGGTGCGTGCCTGCGCCGAAATGTGCGAGGGCGGCCTGAAAGGGGATCGCGTAGGTTCCCGGGAAATCTGGTTTACTCCGGGAAGGCGCATCCGTGGCGGCTACTATCGGTGGGATATTGGTACTGCCGGCTCGGCCACCATGCTGGCCATGTGCGTGCTGCCGCTGGCCCTGTTTGCCGATGCACCGGTCACCCTGTCCATCCGAGGTGGTTTGTTTCAGGATTTTGCTCCATCGGCCTTTCATTTTCAGCAAGTATTTTTACCCACCCTGGCAGCCATGGGGGCAACCGTTCGGGCGGAAATTGTGCAGCCCGGCTACGTTCCTACTGGGGGCGGAGAATTGCTGGTTCAGGTGGAGCCCTTACTGACCCCTCTTAAACCGCTGGTGCGCGAGCAGCCTGGCCGGGTGGTTGCTGTGCAGGGGGTGGCTCTGGCCTCCCATCTGGCGGAGCGGCAGGTGGCCCACCGCATGGCCCGCAGCGCTGCAGAAGCGCTGGAATCCTTCCGGCTCCCGGTAGAGATTCAAGAATTGAACGATACCCGGGAAAAGCCGGCCTTTCGTCGGCCTGCTCCTCAGCCGGGTGCAGCGCTGGCCCTGTGGGCGCGCACCGACACCGGCTGCCTGCTGGGCATGGATATGGCAGGAAAGGTAGGGCGGCGGGCCGAAACCATCGGCAAACAGGTGGCCTGCCGGCTGCTGGAGGACATCGAGCAGGGCGCCACGGTGGATCGCTACCTGGCCGATCAGCTGATTCCCTTTGCCGCCCTGGCTCGGGGAACCAGCACCTACCGCATCCCGCAGGTAACCGATCACGTGGCGGCCCGGCTCTGGCTGACCGAGCAACTGCTGGGCAGCCGCTGGCGGATTGCCGAGCGGCAGGTGTGGATCGAGGGCATCGGTCGGGAGCCGCACCAATGAAGCCGGCCCTCAAAATCCGCGGCATTTACAGCACCGCCCTCACCGCCTTATTCTTGCAGCAAGGCGTTGAAATAGTGCAACCTTCGCGGCGCATTGCCGAGCGTTTTGGGCTGTGGAACCCCACCCGTTCCGAACCGGATTTCCCTACCATTCAGATTGAGGACCGACCGGACCGGCAGGGAGTCGTCCTGTTCGGCTGGCAGGCCCACCTGAACCTGGTGGAAGCTTGGCTACGGGCAGAACTGGAGGATGCGGTGTTTCGGCCGCGCAACATGGTTGTTCCTGAAATGACCGCCCTGGAGGTGGAATTCCCTGCGCTCAGCAAGGCCCGTTTGGACGAATGGCGAGCCGAGGTGGTGCCCACGGTTCCCGGGCATCATCGGCTGCGCATTGCCCGCTGCCGCTGGCTGGATGCCGCCGAACAGGTGCTGGAGCTGGGGGTGAGCTCTGCGGAAACGCTCTCCCAAGCCCTATTCCAGAAAACCATCTACGAACGGCTGACGCCCGGTTCACAGGTGCACATCGAGCATGTCAAGCCGGACGGCCGGGTGATCGGGCTTTCGCCCGGCGTGGTGGAATCCTTCGACCCGGGTAATCGCGAACTGGTGTTGCGCCGCAGCGCCTACTTGGGCCGTAGCCGGTACGACGGTCTGGATGTGCCCAAAGAAAGAGGCGATTACGCCATTACCACCGTGCGCGAAGGACGCTGGTTCTACCGGCACGATTACTTCCGCCGGGATGGCCGCTGGATCGGTGCCTTCACCAACGTGAACACCCCGGTGGAGTTTTATCCGGGGCGGATCCGATATGTGGATCTGGAACTGGATGTGGTTCAATGGCCGGATGGACGGCGGCGAACGGTGGATGAAGAAGATTTCCAGGCAGCCATTGAAAAGCGGTTCTTTACCCGGCGGCTGGTGGCACAGGTGCGGCGCATTGTTGCTGAACTGGAGGGAAAGCCAGCCGAATCAATACCCGGGATTAATCGACGGGAAGCAGTTAAAGGGAAAAACGGAGGGGGCGATAATAAGGCGAGGACAGGACGAAGGAAAACGAAGCGTTAATGGAAACTGCATCTACTCAGGGAAGGGAGTCTGGGAGAACACATGCCCGCTTCTGGCCAGGCTTGTGGGTTTTGATTCTTTTGCCCGCCCTGCTTTTCGGTCAGAATCGTTTTAAGGCCACACTGCCGCTGCCTCCTTTTGCTTTACCCCAATTAACTTTGGCCGGTCAACCCGTCGAAACGGATGAAGGCGCCTGGCTGGTGGTTCGCTTTCCGGCAGGTCGGCGAGTGGTGTACCCAAAAGAGGGATACGCCTACCACCCTGGAGAGTCCCTGGGTGAGGGTAT
>RFHE01000065.1 GCA_003696445.1 Calditrichota bacterium
AGTACTCATCTGGAGCGCAAGGAACAGTACGGGCATCCTCTGTACCGGCCGGCGGTCGATCCGGATGAGGAGGCAAAATTTGCCCTGGTTCGGCCCGGGATTAATCTGGACATTTTCGATGCCAACCGGGTAGGCCCGGAAGATACCGCGATTGGGGAAAAAATTGAGGCCGCCATTCGCCGGGACATTGCCCCGCGGCGCTGGCACCTGCCCTGTGTAATAGCTTCCAGCCGTCTGGAAGCGAAAAAAAACCATCTGGGCCTGCTCCGGGCCTGGGCGGTGGACGAACGGCTGCGGCATGCCGCCAACCTGTTGCTGGTGGTTCGTGGCTGTGATCAGCCACTGATTGAATGGCGCAAAAAGTTGACCGGCACAGAACGCGAAGTATTCGGCCGGCTGATGCAGGAAATCCTGACCCATCATCTCTCCGGAATGGTGTGTGCCTTCGAGCTGGGTACGCAGCAGGCCCTGGCCGCCGCCTACCGCTATCTGGCCGCCCAGAAACAGGGCGTGTTTGCCCTGACGGCTTTTTACGAACCCTTTGGCCTGGCGCCGCTGGAAGCGCTGGCTGCCGGGCTGCCGGCAGTGGTTACCCGCAACGGTGGACCGGCGGAAACCCTGCGCAATGACCAGGGGCAACCCATCGTCCTGCTGGTCGATCCGGAAAATCCAAAGGACATTGCCAGCGCGCTGGTTCAATTAACCACGTGTAGCGAGGTGTGGGAAAAATTCCGCCGGCTGGGGAGAGAACATGTGTTGAGCCATTACAGCTGGGAGGCCACTGCCCGCGGCTACTTAGCGGTTTGCGAGCAAATTCTGGCCGGCCGCACGGCTGCCCGCACCGATTACCCAATCCCTGCTTTTTTCGAAAATCCCACTGAGCCGGAAGCACAAATACCGGTGGATTGGATTTCCCATTATGTACAGGCCGCCGCCAGCAAATCCCACGGGCCGGGCGGCAAAACGGAAAGAGGCGCATGATCGGCGATCCGATTGATCCCTCGGCAGCCGATGCCGAACTGGTTCGCGTGTTGAGCGAGGAGGTGCTTCGCCTTGCTACGGGGAGATCCTCTCGACTGGTGGTGGCCATTGCTGGGGAGAGTGGCAGCGGGAAGAGTGTTCTCGCCGCCGCCCTGGCCCGGGCATTAAACCACCGGAACTGCCCGGCGGTGGTGTTTCAGCAAGACGATTACTTTTTCTGGCCCCCCAGGACCAACGACCGGCTGCGCAGGGAACATTTTAACCACGTGGGGCCCGGCGAAGTGAACCTGGCCCTGCTGGCCCAACATATCCTGGCCTTCAAAACAGGTCAGCACAGGGTGGTGAAACCTCTGGTCCATTACCAGGAAAACCAGATTGGTGAGGAAGAAGTGGCGCTAAACCGATTTCGCGTGTTGATTGTGGAGGGGACCTACGTGTTGTATTTGCCGGTGGCGGACCTGCGAATCTTTCTGGAGCGGGACTACCGACAGACCCGCGCGGATCGAGCGCAGCGGGGCAGGGAAGCACCGGGTCCATTCATCGAGCGGGTTCTGGAAAAAGAGCATCGCCTCATCCAGCCACAGCGCGTCCTGGCCACACACCTGGTCGGTGCAGACTTCCGGCTGATTCCTCGGTGAGGAAAATCAAATGAATGTTTTCTATATCGCATGCCGAGAGCTGTGGAGGAGGGTTGTTGCCAATTTCAATGGTAGGGTCTTTTCCATTTGAGGGGTTTTTGCTATTTTCCTGCGAACTTCAAACGTAAGAGGATTGATCTGATGTCCACCTGGCGCATTCGGCTCTCCCTGTTTCTCAATTTTTTTGTTTTTGCCATCCTGCTCAACACGGTTGGCATTGTCATTAAGCGGGTCATCGACGATTACGGGGTTTCTGAAGCGATGGCGGCCAGCCTGGAAGCGTACAAAGACCTGTCCATTGCAGTGGGCTCCTTTTTCCTGGCCTCCTACATTCCTCGTTTCGGCTACCGGCGTTCCATGCTGGTAGCCCTGCTGGCAGTGACCATTGCCAGTATGGGGGTGGCCGTCATCACCGGCTTCTGGATTACCCCGGTGCTGTACATGACCATCGGCGTCAGTTTTGCCCTGATTAAGGGGGCGGTTTATTCCACGGTCGGTCTGATTACCCGCGATCAGGGCGAGCACACCAGCTTGATGAATTTGTTGGAAGGCATTTTTCAGGTTGGAGCACTGGCCGGGCCGCTGTTTTTTTCTGTGGTGATGGGACTGCACTTCTCCTGGAACCAGACCTACTGGATCGTGGCGCTGCTCAGTGCGCTGGCCTATTTGCTTCTTCTCATTACCCCGCTGGACGAAAGCGAAGTTCAATCCCATCCCGAGCAGGCCGGCCTGGTGGAAATGTTAAAATTGCTGCGCTGGCCACTGGTGTGGGTGTTTGTGCTCTGTGCCTGGCTGTATGTGATGATTGAGCAGAGCTTCGGCACCTGGCTGCCGACCTTCCACGAACGGATTTTCGGGCTGGACAAACACATCGCCGCCGGCATGCTCAGCGTGTACGCCGGCTCCATTGCCCTGAGCCGGTTTGTGATGAGTTATCTCTCCCGCCGAATCCCATGGCTGCCCACGCAACTGACCATGCTGGGAGGGGCCTTTGTGTTGATCGTTTCCATTCTGCTAACCACCGCTGGATGGCAGGGGACAACGGTGGACAGCTGGGTGGCCGTACCGCCGCTGGCCTGGGTGTTCTCAATGATGGGGTTCTTCATCGGGGCCATTTACCCGACCATTATCTCCATCGTGCTCAACAAGCTGGAAAAACCGCGCCATGCCGCCATGACCGGGCTGATCATCATTTTTTCTGCGCTTGGCGGCACCACCGGTTCATTTGTGGTCGGGTTTATTTCGCGCAGCTTCAGCACCCACGATGCCTTTTATTTTCCACTGATTCCCATTACCTTGCTGGCGTTGATGTTAATTCCGTACAAAAGGCTGGCCGACCGTTTTCACCCGGCCTCGCCAGGCGGTTGAGATGCCATGAAGGTAACCTCTGAATCCTGGAGTTAATCATGTTTGTTTCCGTGCCGGTTGAGGCGACGATGGCGGCGCTGCTTGGCCAGGAAGATACCGACGGGGACCTGCGCATCACGGTGGAGGATCACGGCCCGCGCCGTTTTTTGCTGAAAAGCATCGACGGTTCCGCTTTTCTGGTGGCGGGAACCTATGCACTGTCCAATTTGCTTCAGGAACTGGCGCTGGCCCGGGAGAGGGGAGAGCCCATCGCCCGGCTCAGACCGGCACACTTGTTTGAACCACCGGTGAAGCGCATTTCCCGCCTCATCCGTGTTCGCTACTGGGAGGGGCTGACCCGCCGGATGGACGCCGAAGGGCTGTCCCGCGCTCTGGAAGATCCCAAAATGGCCGGAGGCGGTCCCAATCGGCTGTATGTGCCGGCCGGCGACGAACTGGCCTGGAATTATTACCGGGCCATTGCACAGGAACACCCGAACCTCCGCCTGGAAGTGCGCCGGTTACCCGAAAAGATAACCCCGGAAATCCAACAACAGCTAAACCGGGAGCCCGGCCTGCTGGCACTGGCTCTGCGCAAAACGGCCGGTGGGGATGTGGAGGCGCTGCCCTTTGTGGTGCCGGGCGGACGATTTAACGAACTGTACGGATGGGACAGTTATTTTGAGGCGCTGGGACTGATCCGCGACGGCCTGGTTGAACTGGCCAGAAACATGGTGGAACATTTTATTTACGAAATCCACCACTACGGTAAAATTTTGAATGCTAATCGCACCTATTACCTGACCCGTTCCCAGCCCCCATTGCTGACTTCGATGATTCGGGCCGTTTTTGACAATTTACCTCCGGATGAACGGCAGCGCGCCTGGCTGGAACGGGCACTGAAAGCGGCTATTCAGGAATATTCGACCGTCTGGATGGGCCCTGATCGGCTTACCCCGACCGGCCTGAGTCGGTACTTCGATGCCGGCCAGGGGATGCCTCCGGAAACTGAGCCGGAACACTTCGACCCCATTCTTCGTCCCTACGCCGAAAAGGCCGGGCTTTCCCTGCCGGATTTTCGAAGGGCGATCCTGGAGCGGGAAATCGTGCTGCCCGAGTTGGAAGAATTCTTTCTGCACGATCGGGCCATGCGGGAGTCCGGCCACGACACCAGCAATCGGCTGATCAATCGCTGCGCCCATCTGAACACAGTGGATTTGAACGCCTTACTGTTTCGCTACGAGATGGATCTGGCCGAGCTGATTCAGCAGTACTTTGACGGCGAAATGGCCGCTGCACCGGGAGAGACCGGTAAGGCGTCCTTCTGGCGGGCACAGGCGGAAAAGCGGAAAGCCACTATGAACGCCCTGATGTGGGACGAGGCGCGGGGCCTGTTCTTCGACTACGATTTTGTGCGCCGGGAACGCTGGGAGTACGAAAGCGCCACCACATTTTACCCGCTCTGGGCCGGCCTGGCCACCGAACGGCAGGCGGAACGGCTGGTGAAACAGGCCCTGCCCCTTTTTGAAGCCGCAGGCGGCATTGTGGCCTCCACCGCCGAAAGCCGCGGCCCGGTCACCCCGGAGCGACCGCAACGCCAGTGGGATTATCCCTTCGGCTGGGCCCCCCATCAGATGTTGGTCTGGGAGGGTCTGCGCCGCTACAATTTTGTAGAGGAAGCCTCCCGGTTGGCCTACCGCTGGCTGTACATGATTACCCGCAACGCCATGGACTACCATGGCACCATCCCCGAAAAATACGATGTGGTGAACCGGACCCACCAGGTTTTTGCTGAGTACGGCAATGTGGGAACTGAGTTTTCTTACATCACCCGGGAAGGATTCGGTTGGATGAATGCCTCTTTTCAGGTGGGACAGGATGTGTTGACTGCCGCACACCAGAGGGCCCTGCGGCAGGTGTTGCCGCCGGAATGGAAGGTGGGCCCGGCGCCCTGCAGTTGATCGACGTGGTTCCCTGCCAGACGTTTCTCTCGATTGCCCGGTTTAACCAACCCCGAGCCACCAATCGCCGGACAGAAAAAATGTGGTTTGTCCTTCAATCCGGGGGCTGGTTCAGGTAGAGCCTTCCGTGCGTCCTGAGCAAAGCCTTTCCTTCCGGAGCTGGAACCGCTGGAATTTTTCCACAGTATATTTTTGACGAACAAAAAAGGAGGAGGAGTGGGCGATGAGTCGGTATCTTCGGATATCCGTGCTCATTGGTTTGCTTCTTTTCCTGTTTCTCACCCCGTCGTTGCATGCCCAGGCCATTTTAACCCATCAGTCCGGCGAACAAACGGTGGCTGTGGAAGCGCTGAAACCCGCCTTCGACAATGACCAGGGGGTTGAATTCGCCACATCCGCCTGGTTTTTAAGCGGGTTATGGCAATTTAATGACAACTGGGCATTCACGGCAGAATTACCCCTGGCGCGTTATGGTCAGGAGGTAAGCGTCAACGGCCAGCCGACGGTGGACATTTCCGAAACCACCGTGGGGAACCTGTACGCAGGGATTCGTTATGGCCACAACAACGGTCCCTTCATGGCCAATCTGGGCATTCGGCTGCCGTTTGCCGAGCAGGACAAGCTGAATGCCGAACTGGCTGGTCGTTTCAGTGACGTGGAACGCTGGGATGCCTTCATCCCCAACGCGCTGGGTTTCATTGGTACCGGTCAGTATCGCTATCAGCTGGCCAGTGGCTTTTTTGTTGGTGCCCGTGGTGGGGGCTCCTTCCTGGTCAACACCGATAAGGACGAGGGGGAGGATGCCAGTGATCTGTACCTGCTGTACGGACTCTCGGCCGGTTATCGGGCACCCAGATTTGATCTGACTGCCGACTTCAGCGGTCGCTTCCTGGCCACCAACGACGAGGGTGGTTTTGGCGCCAATAGCTGGCATTTTGCCGGCATTTCGGCCACCTACAAAGCCGGACGAATCTGGCCGGGTGTGCAGTTCAAGCTGCCTCTGGACAAAGATTCCCGTGATGTGGTGGATTTTGTCGGCGGGGTGCATTTCCTGATCAATCTAAAATAACCCGGTGGCAATCCACCGGAACAAGCCAGTGGCCGGGCGGCTTTGCCGACCCGGCCATTTTTTAAGCGCAAAAATGGGTGAACCCCCTTCCCGGGAATGAGAAAAGCGCCTTCCCGGCAAGCAAGCCTTTACTGGCTTGCCTTGCCCGCTTTCCAGGCAGCCACACTGCGCTCCAGCTTGGACAGATCCTGTGGTTTGTTCTTCATGCCCTGGGCCAGTTCCAGGGCCTTTTCCCCATAGCGAACCGCCTCGGCAAAATTGTTCAGCCGGGCCTGAAACTGCGCCATCAGACGGGTATTCCAGTACACCTGCTTGATGGCCAGGGATTTTTTCAACCACTGCAGGCCTTCTTTTAAATGGGTATTGTACCGATAGCAGAAGCTGGCCGCATCGTAGGGCGTTTCCCAGTCGTCCGCCTTGAGGGAGGCCAGGGCCTGGCGGGCATTGGCCAGCGTGTTGGCTACCAGATGAGTGGTGAGGGTAAAGGGGATGCGCAGTTTTTCCCAGTGCAGTACCACGCGGGCGGTGCTGTCGGCAACATCTTCAAAGAAGAAGGTCATGCGTTCCCGGTGGGGCGCCGGGTCCGGTTTTGCAGTTACTTCCAGCACATTCAGCGACGGATCGTAGCCGAAGGCACCCCACTGATCCCATTTTCGATTAAAAATAATGCGCCATTCCGTTTTGCCGGGAATGGTGAACAGCGCATATTTGCCTGCCGGTAACGGGTGGCCATTGATCAGAATGTCGTGGGAGGTCTCGAAAACAGTGGCTTCGTTGGCGCCGGTACGCCAGACCTTATCGTAGGGCACCAGCCCGCCCCAGATAACCCGGCCGCGGACCGCCGGGGAGCTGTAAGTAATGGTCACGTCGGTGACCCCGATTTGCTGGTACACGCTGGCTTTGGGACTGAGGCGTGGAAATCCGTGCGCGTGGGCCAGAAAAACCAGACCAAGCAACCCGCAGAAAAAAACAGTGAACCGAAAAACAGGCGACTTTTGCATGTTTCCTCCAGAAAAGTGTGATTTCAAATTAAAAAATTCGTTATTGATGCCACAATATAGCCCTGCCCGCGGTCAGAAACAAAGAACCGGGGTGAAACAGAGAAAAATATCCGACTCAGGGTCAATCGTTTGACGAATTCTCGTCCAGAGCTAAGGCGTTTCGGATACCTTCTGTGCCGGGAACACCGTCTCCGAATTTCGCTCTGATTCAGGGAAGATAGGCCTCGTCCCCCGGTTTGTTTAACTTCCAGTAAGCCAGCTTTTCGCTCTTTAACAACTGAAAATGATTGCCGGTGTGCGTTTTCCATTCCAGCATTCGGTGGGGGAATTCGGCCTCGAACCAGAACAGGTCCTCACCTTCGGGCAACGCCACGCGTACCGGATAAGCGGAAAAGCTGCCGGCAGGGACCTGAATTGTTTTTCGTTTCCCTACTTCCGCCTGGGCCATCACAACCTTGGGTTTGCTGGCTTTGCTGGAGAACTGGCCCGGCAACAGCGCCAGGGTAACCTGTTCTCCCGGCCTAAACACCAGCATCCGTAGCTGCACGGGCAGGGCATCGTAAAGCACCACATCCTCGGGAAAATCCGCCGGGTATTCGCCATGGCCCTGGCCGTCCCAGTAGGTGTCGAAATAGTACTTCCGCCTGCCGCGAAAATTGACCAGCGATTTGAAGGCATTGCCACACCACTCGTGACTGGTGAAGGTCATCTTGGCCGTACGGGAATTTACCATCTGGAAGAACACACTCATCATCTGGCGATAGGCGTAAATGCCGGTCTGGACGGAAACCACCTGGTTAAATTTCAGCATGTCCACCAGATGGTGCTGGCGCCACTCGTTTGCCTTGACCAGCACATCCGGCCGATGTTTTTCAGCAACCAGAATGTGCACTGTGGGATCGGCCTGACGGGGAATCCCGTACTTGACCAGTGTGGTCTGATAGAAATTGACTTCCGCCTTCCCATCGAACCAGTAAGGATTTCGAATCCAGTTTAAATCGGCTTTTTCAAAAAAGTTGCTCTCCGGATAGTGGGCCGAGTGCGCCTTTGGCTGAAAGAGCAGGAGCAGCCCGACTGTCCCACCCAGCGCCACTAAGAAAAGGAAAACAAGACCTCGCTTGTTCATCGCCGGCCTCCCACATGGTTTGGGTTAAATCTTTTGAGGGGACAAGCTAAATTTAAAGCGGCGAGAAAAAAAGATGAATTTCCAGGGAGAAGGCGTTTTTTAAGCCACAGGTGAGCCCGTGCTAGGTTCCCGACCGCCTGAGGCCCTTCCCTTGGTTCCTGACACAGAAAAAGCGGATTCGGCCGGTCTGGCGAATTGAATGGGTGTCCCGGCAGCCGGGTCAGGGTGTTCGAGACGGGGGAGTGCCTGCCTACCCGAGTTGGCTCAATTTTTCGCTTAACGGGGGGATTTCTACACGGGGATCGATCATGCGCTGATCCTGATCCAGGCTGTTGCCGGGGACCACCTTCCAGGGTTGCCCGAATCGGTGGTTGAGTGCCTGGGCAATCTGGTAAAAATTCCAGCCCCGATTAGAGTCCACCATGTACAGTCCGGCGGGATACTTCCACATCCCGGCCAGCACCTGAACGGTATCTTCAAGAAACGAGCAGGCCGGCAGCCATTTCTGGCTGGCTTCGATGCGTCCTTCGCGCTCCATCTGCCGGTGCAAAAAATCGACCATGTTGTTGCTGCCGGGAAAGCGACCGATCTGCCAGCCCAGTCTCACCACAACCGCTTCCGGGTTCTGGTACATGACCCGCTGCTCGGCCATGCGTTTCTGGAAACCGTAGCCCTCCATGGCATCGGGCTCGGATTCCAGGGTGAACGGCCCCCGTGCTCTGGAACTGAAAACCAGCACCGAACTGGTAAACACGAAGCGGATGCCCTGATGTCGGGTGATCCAGGCCAGTTCGCTGGCCCACTCGAAATTAACCAGCCAGTCTTCGTTGGGTAAACCGGTGGGGCGGGAAGCCGTGGCCAGGTGAAACAGAACCTGAGGCCGGGTTTCTTCCAGAAAATCCTCCATGGCTGCGTAGTTGTTAACGGGTACCCGCCTGCGGTCCCACCCGATCACTTCCGTGCCTGCCGACTCCAGCAGCCGGGAAAGCTCTCGGCCAACGGTTCCACTGGCTCCTGTGATCACGACCCGCTTCAACATCGTTCCGTCCCTGAACCTGTCTTCAATTTCATTATCGAATTTATTTCCCGGATCTGGAATTTTCAAGCCTGTCTGCAACCTGATGGGTAGATTGAAAAAACTGTTGAATTTTTCCCATTCCCCTGGATATACTCTGGTCTCAAATTCGTCATTCTGAAACTCGAGGAAGGATACCGGCATGAAGCCTCGTTTAACTGGCCTGTTTTTGTTGCTGATGGTCTGTGCACTGGCTGCTTCGGACCAGATTCCGGCACCGCCCCAGGACCATCCCATTGCACTGGTGGGAGGAACCATTGTAACCGTGAGCGGAGACACCATTCAGCACGGTACCATTCTGTTCGATCAGGGAAAAATTGTGGCCCTGGGCACCTCGGTGGCCCTGCCGGACAGGACCGAACAAATCGATGTAACCGGCAAATGGATTTATCCGGGCTTCATTGCGGCCAATACGGTGCTGGGGCTCACCGAAATTAATGCAGTGCGGGCCACCCGGGATTATGCCGAAGTGGGCGACATCAAGCCCAACGTACGGGCCGAGGTTGGCCTCAATCCGGACAGCGAGCTACTCCCGGTGACCCGGGCCAATGGCATTACCCTGGCGCTCACAGCGCCCAGAGGCGGCCTGATTTCCGGTACTTCGGCGGTCATAATGCTGGATGGCTGGACCTGGGAGCAGATGACCCTGAAGGCACCGGTCGGATTACACGTGTTCTGGCCCTATATGGGGGTGCGCACGGCTCCATGGATTCGCAAATCGAAAAAAGAACAATTGAAGGAGCGTGACCAACGCATCGCCCGGATTCGCCAGGCTTTTGCAGACGCTCGCGCTTACTGGAAGGCCAAAACCGCCGAGGCCAGAAAGGGCGTTCCTTACCACGATACCGATCTGCGCTGGGAGGCCATGCGCCCGGTGTTGGAGGGCGAGATTCCCGTGTTTGTTCATGCCGATGAAATTCGCCAGATTGAGGCGGCGCTGGACTGGGCCCGAGCGGAGAAGGTGCGCATGGTGCTGGTGGGCGGCTACGACGCCTGGCGGGTGGCCGATCGACTCAAAGAACAGCACGTGCCGGTCATCATCGGCGGGGTCCATCGCCGGGTGATGCGCCGCTGGGAACCGTACGACACACCGTTTACCCTGGCCAGCAAACTCTACCAAGCCGGGGTTCAATTCTGTATTGCCTCCGGCGGCAGCCCGTTTGGGGCGGCCCACGAACGGAATCTACCCTACCAGGCAGCTACGGCCGCCGCTTATGGCCTGCCCAAAGCCGAAGCCCTGAAGGCCATCACCCTCTACCCGGCCCAAATCCTGGGCATCGACCAGCGGGTGGGCTCGCTGGAACCCGGCAAGGACGCTACGCTCATCGTAACCTCCGGCGATCCGCTGGAAATTTCCACCCAGGTGGAAATGGAGTTTATCCAGGGGCGGAAGGTGGATCTTTCCAGCAGGCATACCGAACTGTACCACAAATATCTGGAAAAGTACCGGCAACTACACCGTTTGAAGGACGCCCAGTAGGGAAGCCTGAGGCCGTTCGGGAGGGTAGAAAAAAAGGCCGCTGGACGGCCTGAGCGGGTCTGGATTATTCTGTGGAGCCACCGGGCGGACTCGAACCGCCAACCTACTGATTACGAATCAGTTGCTCTACCGGTTGAGCTACGGTGGCCTGCTCTCAAAAGCGGGCAAAATTTAGACCTGGCACCCCTTCAAATCAACTGCTAATTCATTTTACAACTCGGATTGGCCGACGTGTTCCTCCATTTTTCAGGGGAGGCGGAAGGTTCATCCCTCTAGAAAAAAAGCC
>RFHE01000066.1 GCA_003696445.1 Calditrichota bacterium
CACGTCATTCATCACGAGCTGGTTCACGCGGTGATGAACGACATGCTCTACGGTGGTTCCATTCAATCCCTGATTCTGGGCGAAGTGACCCCGGCACCGTTGTGGTTTGCCGAAGGCCTGGCTGAGTTTGAATCCCAGGGTTGGAATACCCGGTTGGATATGTTCGTGCGGGACGCCGTATTGAACGGTTACATGCCCTCGCTGGACAATCTGCAATTTTTTCTGGTCTATCAGGGCGGGGCCAACGTGTTCAAGTACATTGCCCAGACCTACGGCCGGAAAAAAATCGGCGAATTTCTGAACAAGATGCGGGGTAAGGTCAGCTTTGGCCAGGTCCTGCAAACCGCGGTGGGAATGAACTCGCAGGAGTTCACCGAGCGCTGGCACCGCTATTTGCGCAAACAGTACTGGCCGGAGGTCAAGGATCGCAAAGAACCGGTGGAGTTTTCCAAGCGGCTAACCAATCACAATCGAGAGCGAAACTTCCTGAACGTCAGTCCGGCCATTTCGCCGGCCGGGGATAAAATTGCCTTCATCAGCGACCGGAAGGGCTACCAGAATGTGTACTTGATGTCCGCCATCGACGGTAAAATCATCAAAACCCTGATCAAAGGGCAGCGTTCGGAGAGTTTTGAGGAATTGCATTTTCTGCGACCCGGCATGAGTTTCAGTCCCGATGGGCGGAAGCTGGCGCTGGCCGCCAAGAGCGGTCCCTGGGATGCCATCTACATTGTGGACATCAAAACGGGGAAAACTGAGAAACATGTGGTCAAGCTGGACGGGGTGTTTACTACAGCCTGGTCGCCGGATGGCGACCGAATTGCCTTTGTGGGCAACAAAAACGGGCGCAGCGACATCTACATTTACACCATTTCTACCGGCAAAGTCTCTCAGTTAACCAACGATGTTTTCAGCGACGACCAGCCGGCCTGGTCGCCGGATGGCAAGAGGATCGCCTTTGTCTCCGACCGAAAAGATTACCTCAACACGGAAGCCATGCCGGAAGACTTCCGGATGAGCCGCTTTAATTTCGAGACCAACGATCTGTATGTGATTGATCTGGATACCCGCCGGATTCGCCGGCTCACCAATACGCCCTGGCAGGAATCCACGCCGCTGTTCTCCCCGGATGGGAAAACCCTGGCTTACACTTCCGATCAGAATGGCATTTTTAACCTGTTTTATTACAACCTGGAAACCGACAGCACCTACCCTGTCACCAACGTTATTTCCGGAATTTTTCAAATTGGATGGGACCGGGAGGCCAATAAATTGGTTTACACCAGCTTTTACAACGGGGGTTTCGACATTTACCTGATTAACAATCCTCTGGCCCTGAAACCGGTGGAATTGGAGGACACGCAGTTCCGCAAGGAAATGAAGCAGGAGCAGGTTCCCGTCTATGCCCGGTCCTGGAAACCGGCCCGTTCCGTCAGCCCGAGTGAAGAAGCCGACCACGTGAAAGGCGAAACGCCGATCGATTACAGCCGGTATGTTTTCGGGAAATACAACAACAAGCCGAAAAAGAAAAAACCGAAAAAAGTAGAATTGCCCCAGGAGGCCTACCAGAGCCAGAACGGCGGTTACAAAATCCACCGCTATCGGTTAAAGTTCAGTCCGGACATCATCACCGGCACCGCCGGGTTTAATACGTTTTTCGGCCTGCAGGGCTTTACCACCCTGGCCTTCAGCGACCTGCTGGGCGATCACCAGATTATTCTTAACCTGAACCTGATTTCCGATTTGAGAAACAGCGACATCCAGCTGCTTTATTTTTACCTGAAGCGGCGCCTGAACCTGGGGTTTGGCGGATATCATCTGGCCTGGTTCTTTGTCCGCAATCCCGAGGGCCTGATCCGGTTCCGAAATTTTGGCCTAAACACGGTGGCAACTTATCCCCTGAGCAAATTCAAGCGGTTTGAATTTAATCTGAACTGGTACAACGTGTTTCTGGAATACCTCCAGGCCCCGATTCCCACAGATAAAGTGACCACCATATTGCCCAGTTTGTCCTTTGTTCACGACAACGTCCTCTGGGGGTGGACGGGCCCGGTTGACGGCAGCCGCTACATGATCGAAACCACGCTGAGCCCGGATCTGGGCAAAAACGGTCGCGATTTCCGCACGGTGAAGTTCGACTACCGAAAATACTTCATGATTAACCGGGATTACAGTTTCATGTTTCGCCTGGCCGCAGGCGCAAGTTTCGGCCGCAATTCCCAGCAATTTTTCCTGGGCGGTGTGGACAACTGGATCAACCGAAAGTTCCCGCCGGGCGGCATCCTGATTCGCCGGGTGGACGACATTTTCTTCTCCGAATTTGTGACCCCGTTGCGAGGCGCCATTTACTACGACCGCATCGGCAATCGATTCTTCCTGTCCAATTTCGAATTCCGATTCCCCATGATCCAGTATCTGGGCCTCGGTTTCCCACCCCTCCGACTGTTCAATGTGCGGGGTGTCATGTTTTACGACATCGGCAGTGCCTGGTACGGGAACAACTTCCGCGGCACGACCCGCAACGAGAAAGGGGAGGTGGTGTTTAAGGACATCGTCAGCGGCTACGGGGTCGGCGCCCGGGTTTATTTCCTCTACTTTCTGCTCAAGATCGACGTCGCCTGGCGGTTCGACCTGCAGTCCTCCAGCAAACCCATCTGGTACTTCTCGCTGGGTGCCGACCTTTAAAGTTAAAGGGAACGCTGCCCGGACCGGGTCGCGGCTTTGGCCGGTTTTTGCTTCAACGCGGGGGAACGGGACAGGTTTACCGGGGCAGCTGAAAGGCCACCACCAGCAACAGAGAGTCGTTTCTGGCCTGCTGCTGGACCTTCCGGGAAGGGCTGACCAGGCGGGTTTCCAGGGTGCCGAAGGCCAGTTCCGGCCCATGTTGGTACCATTGTAACAGATAGGCCGCCCAGCGCTGCGCATCGAGCATGGCCGCCCGCTCGGCCAGACTCAGGGGAATGTCATCGCCATCTCTCGGCTTCTTCAACAAACCCACACCCACGGTTACCAGCGCCCCGTGCTCGGGAAACAGGCTGGCCTCCAGTACCCGCTGGTGCAGTTGGGGACTGTCCGGGTGGGCCAGGATGGCTTTTTGGAGAGACAGGATTTTTTGCAGTTGTCCGGGGGAGAGCTCCGGGATCTGTGGGCCCCTCTGGCTGGTTGCACCGGTCGCCTCCTGCTGGACCTGTTGCGAGGTCCTGTCGCCCGAAGGGCGATCGCAACCACTAAAAATGGTAAGCGCTGCAATTACGCAGGTTAGGACTGGTCTCAACGCAGCGGTTCGTATCCACCGCCTGCTGAATTGAGGGCCTGGTTTCATCGAAAGGGCTCAGCTCCTGTCGTTTTCCCGGTTCAGTAATTCGATGAACATTGGGCAGAGTTGGGGTAGGTCGTCCGGTTTCTGCGCCGTGACCAGATTACCGTCCACCACCACCGGTTCATCTACCCATCGGGCGCCGGCGTTTTCCAGATCCACCCGAATGGAGAAAAAGCTGGTAAGGCGCCTTCCACGCACCAGCCCGGCCGAAATCAGCATCCAGCCGCCATGGCAGATGGCTGCAATGGGCCGGTTGAGTGCATGGACCTCTCTGACCAGCGCCACCAGGGCAGGGGAGCGCCGCATGCGGTCTGGGGCGTAGCCGCCGGGAATAAACAGCCCGGCAAACGAAGCAGCACTGGTCCGGTCGGCTGCCAGAGTGGCCTTGGCCGCCAGACCATGTTTACCACGGTAGCTGCGCACCTCCGGCCCCACCACGACCGTCTGGTAACCCGCCTCCTGCAACCGGTAATAGGGATACCAGAATTCCAGATCCTCAAACCAGTCCTCCACCAGCAGGGCCACACTTCGGCCAGGGGATGCACTCATTTCGGCCTCCAGAACACTTACGTTTACTGGCCAACCATGGTAACGGCTCGAATTAATTCTTTTTTCATGGCAAACAGCTTTTTGGTAAGGGACACATGGTAGATGTGCGGATTGACCAATCGGCGCACGCCGGCATCCAGTCGCGCTTCGTCGGCTTCCCGGCGCTTGCGCAATTCCGGAATGGGAGGAAATTCGGTCACCAGCCTGCCTTCCTCCAGCACCGGGGTAAGCAGTGGTTCCAGTTCTGAAATTTCCTTGCGCATCAAGGCGCGCCGTTTGGTCTGGTCCCAGGGATGGACCAGCACAATCCGATCCCATTGGGTGGGATCTTCCTCCTCGAGGGTCAGCAGATCCGCCGTGGCCTTGCCCCGGGCATCGTAGATGCGCCACACGTTTTTATTGCCCGGGGTGGGGGTTTTGGCCATGGTTTCGGAAACTTTCAGGGCCGGAATCCACTGGCCCTCCTTCTGAATGGCCACCAGCTTGTACACCCCGCCCAGTGCCGGTGCACCGGCCGAGGTAATGAGCCGGGTCCCGACGCCGTAGGCCAGGCGGCCGATCAACCGGTCCGCATCCAGGCCGTAACGGGGGGCTTCCTGACTGATCTGTTCGATGATCTGCCAGATGGTCAGCTCGTCCAATTCGTTGGAGAGCACGATGAGCACATCCTCAAACCCGGCATCGTTGAGCATTTTTGCCGCCTGAATGGCCAAATAGGCCAGATCTCCGGAATCCAGGCGAATGCCCACCGGCCTGTGGCCCTTGCGCCGCAGTTCTTCGAACACCTTAATGGCGTTGGGAATGCCGCTCTCCAGCGAATCGATGGTGTCCACCAGCAGGATGCAGTCGTCAGGGTACAGATCGGCAAATGCGCGAAAGGCGTCCAGTTCGCTCATGCCCATGGCCAGGAAGGCCTGAACCATGCTGTGGGCATGAGTCCCCTTGGGCGGAAAGCCGAGCACATGGGAGATGCCTACATTGGAGGTGAAATCGGCACCGCCGATCAGGGCGGCGCGTGCGCCGGCGTTGGCACCGCGGTCGTGGCCGCGACGCAAACCAAACTCCAGAAACAGCTGGCCCCGGCCCACCGCACGAATCCGGGCCGCTTTGGTGGCAATCAAAATCTGGTAGTTGAGCTGGTTGAGCAGCGGGGTTTCCAGGATTTGAGCCATGGCCAGCGGACCCCGAACCACCGTCAGCGGCACGTTGGGATGAACCACCCGGCCTTCGGGAATCGCATCCAGCGAAATCCCACTGAAATCCCCCTCCCGGCGGAGCCAGTCTAGAAACGCCTGGCTGAACAGCGGCTTGCCCGACCGGCTACGCTGCGAACGCAGGTAAGCGATATCCTCTTCCCGAAAATGAACTTCCTGCATCCAGTCCACCAGCCATTCCAGACCGGCATTGACGCAGTAGCCGGCCTGGTGACTCCCGTAGTCGGGGTAATTGCGAAAAAAATGGTCGAACTGAGCAGGCATTTCGTGAATGCCCAGGTGAAAATACAGCTGGGCCATGGTCAGCTGGTACTGGTCGGTGAAAAGAATGCCTTCGGCAGTGGCTTGTTGTTCTTTTTTCATCTGCGCGCTCCGCGATTTTTTGGTGGCGCTATTCCCCGGAAGGAGGAGAGGCAGCGTTTTTCTTCAACTGAGCGCTCCGAATCAATAAAACGGCAAAAATCACACCCAGAATGGCCAGGGCAAACAGGCTCCACATCCAGATTTCCCGTTGTTTTAAAGCCTGCTTTTGCTGGGTGAGCGCTTGCTGGAGCGTTTTCAGGCTGTCCCCCAGTCGGGCCAGCTCGGCTTCCTTCTCTTTAAGCATCCGTTCCTTTTCGGCCAGTTCAGTCACCAGTTGTTCCAGCTGGTTCAGGATCTGGTCCCGCTCCAGAGAGGGAGAGGGCAGCGGGTTCGTTCCCTGTTTCAGCGTATCGCCGGCAGTGGGCCGGGATTGGCCGGAAGCAGTGGTCTGGGGACCTGCTTTTTGCCCGCCGCAACCGGACAGGTAGAGTACAACCAGCAGCAGAAGGAGCCCATTGGGGATGGATTTCATAGGGCGCATTCCTCAATTTTTAATGCTTGATTTTTGTTTGTTTCTTTTAAATTTGGTAAAAATCGCCGGGCAAAACAACGGCTACGGTAAAGCGTCGGCGTTTGATTGACCAACAGACACAGGGATGCCTTCAGGTGGCCAGAAAAGCCAGGAGCATTTTTCTGTGCCAGAGTTGCGGCTATCGGTCCGGGAAATGGCTGGGCCGGTGCCCCGACTGTGGCGAGTGGAACAGCTTTGTCGAAGAGATCGAAACAACGTCCCTCCATGACGCCGGCGACGTTCCGAGCGCCAACCGGGCGGTGTGCCTTGGGGAGGTGGAAGACAGCCAGCACACCGAGCGATTACACACCGGCTTTGGCGAGCTGGATCGGGTGCTGGGCGGTGGGCTTTACCCGGGATCGGTGATTCTGCTGGCCGGGGAACCGGGCATCGGCAAATCCACACTGATGCTCCAGGTGGCGGCCTGGTTGGAGGCCCACGGGGTGCCCGTCCTCTACGTGAGCGGTGAGGAATCCCTGGGTCAGCTGAAGAGCCGTGCCTCGCGCCTGCGTCCCGAGGCGGCAAAAGTCGTCGCCCTGGCCGAAACCCGCCTGCCTGATGTTCTCGCCCACCTGCAGGCCCTCTCGCCTCGGGTGGCCATTGTGGATTCCATTCAATCCCTCTACCATCCCGATTTGAACGGCGCACCGGGCAATGTTGCCCAGCTGAGGGAATGTGCCGGGCAATTGTTCCGTCTGGCCAAAGAGAAAGCCATCACGTTAATTTTGATTGGTCACGTCACCAAAGAGGGTCTGGCCGCCGGTCCGCGCCTGCTGGAACATCTGGTGGATGCCACCCTCTATTTTGAAGGCAACGTGCAGCAACATCGGATTATCCGTGCGCACAAAAATCGCTTCGGGCCCTCCGGGGAGCTGGCCGTGTTCGAAATGGGCGATGGCGGGCTGCGCCAGATAGCGGACCTGAGCAGCCTTTTTCTCTCTCCTCCGGCGCAGTTTTCGCCCGGGACGGCGGTGGTGTGTGCTTACGAGGGCACCAGGCCCCTGGTGGTGGAAGTGCAGGCCCTGGTCAATCGAACCGCCTACGGGCCGCCCCAAAGAACCGCCAGCGGGTTCGACCAGCGCCGGCTGGCCCTGATTCTGGCCATCCTGCAACGGTTCGCCGGCCTGGATTTCGGGCTTCGGGACGTGTTTTTAAAAATTGCTGGAGGATTAACCCTGCGCGATCCGGCCCTGGATCTGGGGGTGGCCATGGCCATCTTTTCCAGCCTCTCCGCGCAACCCCTCTCCCACGACGAGGTGTTTCTGGGCGAGCTGGGACTGGGTGGGGAGATCCGCGCGGTGCCATTCCTGGAAGCCAGGCTCAAGGACATTGAAAAGCGCGGATTTCGGCAGGTTTATCTGCCGGCGGGCAATTTCGCCGCCCTCTCCCAACGCAAGTGGGGTAGCCTGTTGCTCTCCCCGGTGGAAAAAGTCAGCCAACTCATCGTCAGTACGGAGTCCACATGAACCGACAGGAAAATTTGAACTGGATTGATGCCCATCCTGAGGACTGGGACGTGATCATCATCGGCGGGGGAGCCACAGGGCTGGGGACGGCAGTGGATGCAGCGGCACGGGGTTACAAAACAGTGCTCTTCGAGCAGGCGGATTTTGCCAAAGGTACTTCCAGCCGGAGCACCAAGCTCATTCACGGCGGCGTTCGTTACCTGAAGCAGGGCAATATTGCCCTGGTGGTAGAGGCGCTTCACGAGCGCGGAACCCTGATCCGCAATGCGCCCCACCTGGTTCACCACCTGGCTTTTGTGGTGCCCAATTACAGCTGGTGGGAGGGACCGTTTTATGGCATCGGCTTAAAGTTGTACGATATGCTGGCCGGCGAGCTGGGGCTGGGCCCATCGCATATCCTCTCCAGAGAAGAAACCCTGCAGCGCATTCCCACGGTGGAAAAGAAGGGGTTGCAGCGAGGGGTCATCTACTTCGACGGCCAGTTCGACGACGCCCGACTGGCCATCTGCCTGGCTCACACCGCCACCGACCTGGGCGCCAGGCTGGTCAATTATTGCCGGGTGGTGGGATTGGTGAAACAGGATGGGATGGTGCGTGGCGTGCGGGTAAAAGACGAAATGGAAGGCCGCCTGTTCCAGGTGGAAGGGAAAGTGGTCATTAACGCCACCGGTGCCTTTTCCGATCAGGTGCGTCAAATGGACGAACCGACTGCGCAGCCCGTCATCCGGCCCAGCCAGGGCATTCATCTGGTGCTGGATCGCCGATTTCTGCCCGGGGATTCGGCCATTATGGTGCCGCACACCGACGATGGGCGCGTGCTGTTTGCAGTGCCCTGGCACAACCGGGTGCTGGTCGGAACCACCGATACGCCCATGGATCGCACGCCCCTGGAGCCCTGTCCATTGGCCGAAGAAATTGACTTTCTGCTGGAACACGCCGCCCGCTACCTGGCCATCGACCCGAGGCCGGAGGATGTACTCAGTTGTTTTGCCGGGCTGCGGCCGCTGGTTGGTACCGGGGATGCCCAGGACACCGCCTCTCTGAGCCGGGACCACACCATCCTGGTGTCCACGGCCGGTCTGGTGACCATTGCCGGCGGCAAGTGGACCACCTACCGCAAAATGGCCCAGGATGTGGTCGATCAGGCTGCTCTGGTGGGCTGCCTTCAGTCTGCCCCCTCCCGGACCAGACATCTGCCCCTCCACGGATACCTGAAGGACGTCGATCCGGAAAGCCCGCGCAGCGTGTACGGATCGGACTGGGGAAAAATTGAAGCGTTGATGAAGGAGGATGCCTCGCTGGCCGAGCCGTTGCACCCCCGGTTGCCCTACTTGAAAGCCGAGGTGGTGTGGGCAGTGCGGGAAGAGATGGCCTGTACGGTGGAAGACGTGCTGGCTCGCCGTACCCGCGCCCTGTTGCTGGATGCCCGGGCTGCCCTGGATGCCGCTCCAATGGTGGCCGATCTCATGGCCCGGGAACTGGGGCAGGATGAGCAATGGCGGGCCTGCCAGCTGAAGGCCATGGACGCGCTGGTCAGCCGCTACCTGATCGACCAAAGCTGCTGAGCGCTCAGGAGCTTCAGTCTGTAATAACCCCGCTTTACGGCGCGTGCTTTGCCCGCGGGGAAGGCTAACAGGCTGCCACCTGTGAAAGCGTGGCCGTTTCCCGCGCTCAAAAATCCGCTTGAAGCAGTCCCTCGGCCATTTCCCTGTAAGCCGGGCAAGCTGCCCGGGCGTCTCTCCTTATGGACGTATTGCCCTCCCGAAAAAAAATTTTGATGAGAAAATTTTCCGTCCGCCTGTCTTTTCCTTGGCAGAGGATGTGCCTGGCACTTCCAACATCCCCGGATTAAACAGATCAAACCTGACAGGAGGTGTTTTCGTCTTGGAGCCATTGATTCAGGTAACCCTGTACGTGGATGCCAGCTTTTTGCCTGAGATCGGCGAAGGTTTTGGCTGCCTGATCTGGCAGGTGAACGGGGCGGGGCAGTCCCGGGAAGGTGAGCGTTTCGTTCGGCTGGGATCACTGCGCGATTCCATGAACGCCGAGTTTCGAATTCTGGAACACGCGCTGCGCCACCTGCGGGACAGGGTGCTGAGGGGAATCAGTCCCCGGCGGGCTCAGTTGCAGGTGTGGACGGACAACATGAGCGTTTTCCGTTCCTTGAACGGCATGGAGATGCCGCCGGCCCAGCCCACCCTTTCCCGCTTTTACCGGGAGGTGCGGTGCATGCTTCAGCGCTACCAACATTACCAGGTTGGCCGGAAGGACCGCGAAGAAAACCCTGCCGGCGTGGCACTGGAAGGGTGGATAAGCCGGTATCGCGACAGTGAGGAATTCCGGCAAAAGCAATTACAGATGATGGTAAGGAACAACCGGCGAAGGCCCTGCCATTTTTAACCAAGGTGGGAAGGTGAATGGAGGCCGGTGCCCTTACCGGGTGAGGGCAGGGGAGTGTAGCACATAGCCGCTTTTTTCCATCCGGTACTTCTTTCGTAGCTCCAGGGTATCGGCCGGGAGGATGGCGGTAAAGCCGAATTTTTCCCGGATCTGGTCGATGGCCTCATCCAGGGATTCCAGCCGGTCCTCCTGGCTGAACAGTTGCAGTTGCAGGTTGCGCCATTCGATCTGGCTGACCTGCACGCCCACGTGGCGGATGCGCAGTCTTCGGAAGGGGATGCGGGTCACCAGCCGTTGCACTTCGGCGAACAGCTCGGCGGCGTTGTCGGTGGGTTCGGCCAGCGTGTGGGCCATCTGGTGCTGGGTGAAATCCGAGTAGCGGATTTTCACCGCCACCCGGCGGGCCAGCCAGCCTCCCTGGCGCAGTTTGGCCCCGATGCGCTCGGTCAGGTACTGCAGGGTGGCCAGAACCACCTCCCGTTCGGTGGTGTCCTCCTCGAAGGTGGTTTCCCGGCTGATCTGTCCGGGCAGGATGCGCTGGCGCACCGGACGGGGGTCCCGCCCGTTGGCCAGCTCCCACATTTTGGCCCCGTTGGCTCCAAAGAGGTCTTCCACCACCAGTTTGGGCAACCCGGCCAGTTGTCCGATGGTGAAGATGCCCAGGTCGGTCAGAATTTCTTTGGCGACCCGGCCCACTCCGGGCAGTTCGTCCACCGGCAGGGGGGCCAGAAAGTCGCGCTCCTCCCCGGCAGGTACGTACACCACCCCGCGCGGCTTCTTTAACCCGGACGCGATGCGGGCCACCACCTTGTTGCTGGCCATCCCGATGGACACGGTGATGTGCAGGGCCTCCTCCACCTGCTGCTGGATCCGGCGGGCCAGCGCCTCCGGACCGGCAAAGCGTCCTTCGCCCTCGCCCAGAAACAGATGCCGGCTGCCGGTCAGATCCAGGTAGGCATCGTCCAGGGAGGTGAATTCCACCTGAGGGGTGTACTGCAGGTAAATCTCCTGCAGCACCAGCGAGGCGGCCTGGTAGTGCTGAAAATTGCCTTTCAGGAAGACGGCCTCGGGGCAGATTTCCCGGGCCCGGGCCAGGGGCATGCCGGTGTGCACCCCCCGGGCCCGGGCCTCGTAACTGGCCGTGTGAACCACCCCGCGCTGGTTCTCCTTCCCTCCCACGATGACCGGCTTGCCGCGCAGCAGGGGATTAAAGCCCTGTTCCACCGAGGCAAAAAAGGCGTCCGCATCGATGTGGGTGATGAGAGGGGTAGGTCGATCGCTAAGCGGCAAAGAGGGAAAAGGATTTTTATTGGGCGTACGTCTGGGGTGTCTCATGTTTTTTAATAGCTCGTTTTGCGACCGATCGTTTCACCTGTTTTCGGATTTTTTCAAAATTTTCCGGGTTTTGCGTGGTGCAATACTACCGCGGAGGTCTTTAATGGTCCCCTTTATCGGCTTTAAAATGATTTCGTTTCCTCGAAAAATGAGTGCCACTTTATCGTTCGGATTCAACCCCAACTGCTTTCTGATCTTTGCTGGAATGGTAATCTGACCTTTTGAAGAAATGGTTGATGTGTACATGTTTTTCCTCTTTTTAGCAAAAATTCATCCACAATGGAAATAGTAAACAATATTGTGGATCTCAGAGAAAAGTTGAGTGATCTACCGTTTTGGGTGTAATCGAGTTACGCTGGAGCCAATGATCTTGTAACTCTTATTCAACCGCGCCCTTTGAGAATTGTGTTGTGAGTTGTAAGAGGCAAACGGATATGGGCGTGCCGATTTGCCAACAAGAGAAAAAACAGCGTGTTGCGTTGCAACTGTCGATACCCATTTATACCGTGTTTTGGGGTTGAGCTAGATCGTTTTGCAGGGTGAGCTGCTCGAAATTCGATTGACTCAACGCATCAGCTTTGAATCCTCATCACTTGTGCCTGTACAAAGCATCGATCATTTTTCCATCAAAAGGGTACCTGACAGAAAATTTCTCTTTCCCATGAACAACTCCCTTCCGCTGATGCGAGAAAGCCGACCCTTCCAGTGTCGGGGCAATAGCTTTGTGCACGCAACCCACGCTTCCCTGGGCAAATTTGACGCAGAAAGAAAAGCCGGCCACAGTGGTTCCGGTGCGCTGTATTTGCTGACTTTTGGGGGTAAGCCAGGCTGAGATTGCAGGAGCATTGGGCAGGAAGGCAACCCGGGTTTTTTGCAATGTGCGAAGGTTTACCCGTATCCTGCTGTTTCATTGTTCCAAAACGCGACGCGCGAAATATTTGCCTCTTTCGAAAAAAGAAGAAATTACCCGGTCTGCGGGGTCTTGGCCGGTTGCCTCCACCACCAGAGGACAAACAGCGCCGCCACCAGGGCGTGGGCCAGCAGAACCGGGCGGCTCCAGCCCAGCAGCGGCTGTGCCCAGCCGGCTTCCAGATTCACCTGCTGGCGGAGATACCCATCTGCGATCCGCAACGGTATGATGATCAGGAAGTAACCCAGCACCAGCGAGCCACCCCACAGGCGGCGCCAGGAAGGGGATAGCTTTTGCCAGACCCAGACCAGCCCGGCCAGTTGCACCCCGATGAACCCCAGCTTCAGCGGGGTAGGATTGACCGGGACATGGAGGGAGAAAAAATACAGATCCCCACGGGCCCCCTGAAGCAGGCCGATCAGCTTGCCCAGCCCCATGGCCCCGTTGACGAACACCAGCATCAGTCCCAGCACACCGGCGCGAGCCGTGCCATGGCGGCGGTAAAGGAAAATGCCCAGGACAATTAAAATCAATGGGACCAGTTGACCGGCCAGCAACATGATTGCCCATTCCAGGTCGGTTTCGGGAAGCGATTCCAGGCGCATCCAGCCAATGCCCACCTCCGGGTACTCGATCTTTTGCCAGTGCTCGGGGTGGAGCGGCGGTTCATCCCAGCGTTGCACAATGCCGGCAAAGCCCATGGTCGGCCCCCGGCCATAGAGTTCCAGCATCAGCCAGTGTCCGGCCTCGTGCAGCGCTACCGAAGCATAGATGACCACCAGGGTGAGCCACAGAATACTGCCAAAAGAATAGGATGGGCGAGCTTCCATTGGCACCTCCAGGTTAAGCTGCGCCGCTGGTGTTCCAGTGCAGTGTTTTTTTTCAGGAAAAGCCGGCTAACGAAAGAAAATTGGCCAATAAGTTTCGGCCTCGGGCCGTGTAGGTCCCACAAAGCCGGGAAAAATCCGCCTGCAATGCTCGAGAATCCAGTAGCCGCAAATCGGGGTCTTCGGACAGCCAACGCTGAAGCATGGCTTTGGTGAGTTCCAGATGCCCCTGAATGCCATAGGCAACTGACCCCACTTTAACGATTTGGTGGCGGCATTGTTTGCCCGTTCCCAGTAAGTGCATTTCCGGGGTGAGTTGCACGGTTTCCCCGTGCAGGTGAAAAATGGGGAAGTTATCCGGGAGCCCGCGAAGTAAGGGGTCTTTGCGGCCAGTTTCAGTTAAGGTGACCTCAAACAACTCCCCGTCGGCGTCCCGGAAGCCCACTTCTTTGCTTGGGCAGGGAACAACCAAACCACCGGCAGCCCTGACCATCAACTGCAGGCCCAGGCAAATACCCAGGTAAGGCAGGTTGTGATCCAACACCTGACCGATGAACGCCAGTTCCGCTTGTATTTTTGGGGTGGGATCGTTGGCGCTGTCCGGACCGCCCAGTACCACCAGTGCTTTCACTGCCCCTATGGGGGGCGGCGTTTCTCCTTCTTCCAGACGAACGATTTGATAGGGAATACCTTTTTCTTCCAGCACATGTTGCAACAGCCCCGGTCCTTCCCGGGCGATGTTCTGGAGAATGTACAACCTGCTGGAGCTCATGAGCCCGAGTCCTGGAAACGCGCCTCTAAAAATTGCTACGCGACATCAATTTAATACGTCGGATTAAAAAGTCCCCGTCTTGGATTTGAATTTTTTGCCGGTTTAACTTAATGTGCACCCTTCTTTTACTTTACTGCCTGCGGGGCCCGGGCTCAAGATGTTGGCAATCGCTTCCTAGTATAGCCCGGGAATGAGTTTGCGTGTTCTTCGCCGGTAACGCTCGTAGGATTGGCCAAAGGCCTCCTGCAGAGCGGCTTCCTCCACCTGGATCCGGTAGCGAAAAGCAAGGAAGATGGGGACCAAAATGATGAGGAGGCTGAGCCAGTTGGAGAACACCATCCCCAGTCCGAGAAAAGAAAGCAACGCCCCAGCATAGGCGGGATGACGAATCACCCCATAAAGACCGGAAGTGATGAGTTGATGATCCTCTCGTATGGTTACATTGGAAGTAAAATACTTACGCAGAGTAAATATCGCCCACCAGCGGATGAGCAATCCGAGGGCAATCAGGGCCAAACCCAGCGGGAAGGCAATAGGGGATAGGGCCGGGATAAATCCAATGCCCTGTAAGCCCACCCAGATGCCCAGCGTAATGGCGGGAACAATGGTTAACCACAGAACGCGCAAAGATTTGCGATCCCTGTCACTGGCAGATGAACTTTTGGAGTGGGTGAACAGGCCAATCAGGATTTCAGAGAGAAGCCACAGGGCAAAGATTAAAAGTAAAGGCGTGAATCGATTCATGTTGAAAATTCTTTTACTTTAAACTTACTAAGATTTCTGCCGGTGATTTTCTGCTGGGATCGGTGCGGTCAAAAACGCTGTCGAAACTTATCAGGGTTCGATTGTATGTTTTTGGCAGCCACGTGTTGGTGCGCATCGTCGAAATCCAGGTTGAAATTCTGAAAAACTGAATTCACAGCAGATAGTTTAAGTACACCAAGATTGGATGGCAGGAATCTGACAATTGAGATTGAAGTCTTTTCTATTTCTTTCTGTAACCCCGGTGGTAATCTTTTTTATTATCTCTGAAATTTTTATCATGTTGGGTTTTGGTGCGGTTACGCAGTTATAGCGATTCTTGAATTTGTTTAAATTAAGGTTGTATCCTCTTTCGCAGCTTCCCAAAACTCCCTCGGAGAAACAATTTTAATCGATTCAAATTCTTTCAACATCAACAAATCGGTGTCACCAGTGATTATGTACTTCGCCCCGTTGCTTTTGCCAAGCGCCAGGATATGGTCATCGTGTTTGTCCCGACACACATTCCGGTTTAATGGTTCATAATCTTTAAGCAAGCAAAATTCCTTCAAAAATTCCATAATTTGAAAAATGGTCTGTTCGGGCGTTTTTATTTTTTTGCGTAGCGCCTCGTTTACTTCATTTAAAATTTGAGTGCTGATGATAACGGTATATCTCTCCAAACAAAGTTCGAAAAGGGAATGGCACAAACCCCTGGTAGCGAATGCTGCCACGATAACATTGGAGTCAAGGACAACTTTCACGAAATGTCCTGAAATATGTCCTCATCGGTTAAGATGCCCTGTGCCTCAGCAAAAGGTAGCACTTTGTTGCGCAGCCTTCGGAAACGATGAATGGCTAGGTATCTACGCAATGATGCTCTAACCAAATCACTGACCGGTTTTTGCTCTGCCTTACTTAATTCTTCCAGAGCTTCTTTTAACTCTTTTGGAATTCTTATTGTCAGAGTGGTTGTTTGTTTCATAGGATTTCTCCTGTTATTGTACTACAATGTAAGACGATTGCTTTTTTCTTTCAAGTGTAATATAATCCAGAAGTTTGAATCTATTGAATTTTACCGGGAATGCCTTAATATTTCTTTTTCACCCCACCAGCCGCGTTTTCAAATAATGAAAACGCCGGAATTCTTCTTCCGATAGCGAAAGCACAAAGGCCAGTTCGCGCGTGGTGTACACCGGACAATCGGTTTCCAAGGTGTCGGGATTGAACACCGCCGGATTGACAAAACAAATTTCGCTCTGCAGGGCCTTGCTGTACACCCGGACCATATCGCGCTCGCCTTCCAGGAGCTCGTACAGTTTCAGCAGCAAATCCGAATCGATGGAGCCGCCCTGAGAACAACCCGGCCCGGCGCGTTTCCCAGGCTTCTGGATGGTGGTTTGCATCTCCCGGGCCTCAAGCTATTTTTGTGTGCGTTTTTTCATTCGCTGCCATGCCTTACCCCTCAACCCCCGGTCATCCCTCCAGGCACACCCGGGCCAGCTGCCAGCTGAAATCGCCGGTGTCGAAAATCAATTCGAAACAATCCGGCCCGTCCGAGGAAACCGAAAAGTGATACTGCCGGGCCAGCCCCTGATTTTCCTTCCATTGCCCGTGTATCTTGCGCACCGGGTACACCCGGCCGTTCCAGCGAAATTTTAGAGGAATCAGCTTCCCCTCCCGGAAGTAGGTAATCACTTCAATGGGTTCGAATAGTTCTTCGTACTGCATGGCACACCTCCCTGTTCATTGCACTCCCGAAACCGGCTCCAATCGCTACGGACAGGCCTGGCCTCCTGGCTCAAGTCTCAGAGAAAATCTGCGGGTAGAGGGCGACGATTTCCCCGTGGCGGAAGCAGGAGACCACATGGTCGTTGACCATGCCCACCGCCTGCATGTGGGCGTAACAGATGGTGGGGCCCACGAAGCGAAAGCCCCGCTGTTTTAAATCCCGGCTCATGGCCTCGGACAGGGGGGTGCGGGCGGGAATGTCCGCCTCGCTTTTCCAGCGATTCACAATGGGTTTTCCCTCCACAAAGTCCCACATGTAGCGGGAAAAGGCGCCGAATTCTTCCTGTACCTTCAGAAAAGCCCGGGCATTGGCAATAGCGGCCTGAATTTTCTGCCGGTTGCGGATAATGCCTTCATCTTTCAGCAAGCGCTGGACCTCTACCGGGCCATAGCGGGCCACCTTTGCCGGATCGAATCCGTCGAAAGCCCGGCGGAACTGTTCCCGTTTGCGCAGGATGGTCAGCCAGCTCAGGCCGGCCTGCATCCCCTCCAGCACCAGGAATTCGAACAGCCGGCGGTCCTCCAGCACCGGCACGCCCCACTCCCGGTCGTGGTAGGCCACATACAGAGGATCGGTTCCCGCCCAGGCACAACGGTTGACGTCGCTCATCGGGTTTTCTCCACAGCAGGCCTCCAGTTCTGTTTAGCTGAGTTCCTTTCTCACCAGGTGCCGGCGAAGGGTCAGATTTCGCGCAGCAGTTGCACCACCCGGCCCAGGATCTGGAAGCCGGGGGTGTCCAGTTCCACAATGATGGTTTTCCCGGCAGGCGGGTCGGTTTCCAGGCGTACCCGCTTTCCGTTCAAAAAGAAGCGGCGGATCAGCACCCGTTCGCCCAGGCAGATGGCCAGCAATTCTCCCTCCCGATATTCCTTTCCGGGCTGCACCACCGCCACATCGCCGCGCTGTAAGCCGGCTCCGCGCATGGTGTCGTCCTCTACCGGCAGGGTAAAGCGCCGGTCGGTGCTGTGCGGGGCATTGACCACCAGCTCCCCAAGGGAGTGCCTGTTCAGCGCCGCCCGATTTTCCAGTAAAAATTCGGCCCGGGGCACGCGAAAAAATTCCTCACCGGAAGAGGCGGCCGGTGTTTTGTCCGCCTGTTCCTCCCTCTCCACCAACCGCGGGGTAAACCGAAATTTTTGAATCATCGCCATTGCGGGGTCTCCTCAACAAAAACCATTCGCTCCTGCCAGATGGATTCGGGCATGCTCCCGCCAGGTCAGTTACAGAAAGCAGGCCGGAGCGCCTGCCCCCCCGGCAGAGACGCCCATGCTGTTTGTCTGTGTGGTTGGTAAATGGTGGCCCTGACGGTTCAGTTGACCGCATCCCGCAGCAGTCCCACCACCACCCCCTGAATTTGCCAGTCTCCCCGGGGGTAAATGTCCGGGTAGTCGGGGTTTTCCGCTTTCAGAAAAAGGCGCTTTCCCTGAACCATCAGCCGTTTTACGGTGACTTCGTCGCCTACCAGAGCCACCACAATCGTGCCCGGCTCGGCACGATTGGTAGAGCGAACAATGACCAGGTCCCCATCCAGAATACCGGCATTGACCATACTGTCCCCATGGACGCGCAGGGCAAAGTAGCGGCCTTCCTGCTTGATGAAGCGGCGGGGCACGGTGATGTAGTCTTCCACATTCTCTTCGGCCAGAATAGGAAAGCCGGCGGCAACCCGTCCGATCACCGGCAGGCCCACCACCTCCGCCGTCGGCTGAAATTCAGGGTGAACAATCCGAATGCTGCGTGCGGTGGCTCCGGACTTCTCGATGTAACCCTTCCGTTCCAGCGCTTCCAGATGGCGCACCACCCCCTGCTTGGAAGCAATCCCGAAGGCATCGGCAATCTCCTGGTAGCTGGGCGCGTAGCCGTTCTGCTCCATGTAGCGGGCAATAAATTCTACAATCTCCCGCTGGCGCTTGGTCAGCCCTTTCATGGCGCCTCCTCAATCGTGGATGATTTCATCGTCCAATTCCTCCTTCCCCATCCCGCAGGGGTAAGATGTAGACGAAAGTTCACCACTATTTTAATCCCCGGGGAGGGAAATGTCAAGAAAGAAATTGAAAAAAAATGAACATTTGTTCACTGGAACAGCGCCTACCTCCAGTTTGGAAAAGGCTTGGGAAAAGCCTTCCCCCCGGCTAAATTTTTTCCTTTACACAGAATGAGGCTCATGAAGGCACTGTATTTTGACGGTCAATCGCTCCAGTTGAAAGAACTTCCGGTGCCCACTCCCGGGGAGCACGAGGCACTGGTTCGCGTGCAGCTGGCCGGCATCTGTAATACGGACCTGGAGATCATGCGCGGCTACATGGGGTTTACCGGGGTTCTTGGGCACGAATTTGTGGGGATTGTGGAGAAAGCCCCCTACCGGTCGCTGGTTGGGAAAATAGTGGTGGGGGAAATCAACCTGGCCTGCGGGGAGTGCCTGTTCTGCCGGGAAGGGATGAAAACCCATTGTTCGGAGCGCACCGTGCTGGGCATTTTGAATAAGGACGGCGCCATGGCCGAATACGTGACCCTGCCGGTGCAGAACCTGCACGTGGTTCCTCCCGCGCTGCAGCCCGAGGAAGCGGTGTTTACCGAACCCCTGGCGGCAGCCTGTGAGATTCTCGAGCAGATCCGCGTGCTGCCCGAATATCGGGTGCTGGTGCTGGGCGATGGCAAACTGGGACAGTTGATTGCCCAGGTCCTCTGGCTGGAGAATCACAAGGTTCTGGTGGCCGGCAAACATCCGGAAAAACTGGCCCTTTTAAAAAAGCTGGGCATCAGCACCACCCGGGTCGAAGACCTGGCGGAGGTGCGTCAATTTTTTCACGTGGTGGTGGAGGCCACCGGCAAATGGGAGGGCTGGCAGGCGGCCATGCGCCTGGTGCGGCCCCGGGGATTTTTGATTCTGAAAAGCACCCACGCCGGGCAACACCCCTACAACATGGCCGAGGTGGTGATCAACGAAGTGGCAGTAGTCGGGTCCCGCTGCGGGCCGTTTACCCGCGCCATCAGCCTGCTGGAACACCGTCGCGTTCAGGTGGAGCCTTTGATTACCGCCGTGTATCCCATCGAAGACTACCAGCAGGCCTTCGAGCATGCCCGGCAACCCGAATCACTGAAAATTCTGTTCCAATTTTTCGAATCGTAGAGAGCAACCGGCGAACTGACACGTTCAAGAAGCCCATGACTGAACCGCACAGCCATTCCCAAGGCGAGCAGGAAAGCATGTACATTCAGGTCCTGGGCAGCGGCACCTCCATGGGGGTGCCCATCATCGGCTGCCGTTGCAGGGTCTGCACCTCCACCGATCCGCGGGACCACCGGTTGCGCACTTCGGTGTTTATCCGCATCGGACAATTGCATCTGCTCATCGACACCTCTTCGGATTTTCGCCAGCAAATGCTCCGGGCCGGCATCGACCGGCTGGACGCCATTCTGTTTACCCATCACCACATGGACCACATCAGCGGCATGGACGATGTGCGCTGCCTGAACGTGATCCACAAAATGGCCATTCCCATTTATGCTTCCGAACAGACCATGCAGAACATCCGAAGGGTCTTTGCCCACGCCTTTGATGCCGGCAATCAGGTGTCCACGGTGCCGATGTTGATTCCTCACCTGATTACCGAACAGGCCTTTCAAATTCAGGGCGTGCGGATTCAGCCGATTCCCCTGTGGCACGGCGATCTGCCGGTGTTCGGTTTCCGCATCGGGAATTTTGCCTATTGCACCGACGTGAGCCGGATTCCCGAGCCGTCCTACCGATTGCTGGAGGGGGTGCAGATTCTGATTCTGGGTGCCCTGCGGCAACGGCCCCATCCCACGCACTTTTCCATCGATCAGGCGGTGGCCGAGGCCCGGAAAATCGGTGCGCGCCTGACCTTTTTTACCCACATGACCCACGCCATCAGCCACGCCGAGACCGAGCGAGAGTTGCCGGAAGGCATCTTTCTGGCCTACGATGGCCTGGAACTGCAACTGCCATATCGGGATGGTCCATGAAGGGGGAAGGTTCGGGCCGCATTACCCGGCTGTTTCAGCACTCGGCGGTTTACGCGGTCAGCGCAGCCGTCCAGCGCCTTACCGGACTGCTCATGCTGCCCGTTTACACCAACTTTGCCTACCTGGCTTCCCGCAGCGCGTTCGGCGATTATGCCCTGGTGTTTACCTTTATCGCCTTCATGAACTTCTTCTACCTGTACGGCATGGATTCGGCCTTTCTGCGCTTCTTTTTTCTGGCCGATCGGGATCGGCGAACTGTTTTTTCCTCAACCTATTTGATTTTGAGCCTGACCAGCCTGCTCACCACCGCTCTGGTAATCGGATTCAGCGAGCCCATTGCCTCGGCGCTGCTGAAAAGTCCCACCTACGCCGAATTTATTCGCCTGGCCGGGCTGATTTTGCTCTTCGACACCCTGACCAACCTGCCCTACCTGGTACTGCGGGCCGAGGAGCGCCCGGTCAGCTTCGTGCTTTTCCGAACCGGGCGATTTCTTCTTGAGTTGGCCCTGAACCTGGTGTTCGTGGTCTTCCTGAAAAAAGGCGTCCTGGGCATTCTTTACGCCAACCTGCTGGCCGCCGTCATCAACTGGCTGGCCATGCTGCCGGTGGTTGCCCGTTACTTCCACTGGCGCATCGACCTGGCCCTGTGGAAGGAGATGGTCCGTTTCGGCTTGCCCTTTTTGCCCAACGGCATCGCCTTCATGACCATCGAAACCATCGATCGGGTGCTGGTGCAGGAATTTCTGGGTAAGGATGCGGTGGGGCTCTATTCGCCCAACTACAAGTTCGGCACCATTTTGTTGCTTCTGGTGGTGGCCTTTCGCAACGCCTGGCAACCGTTTTTTCTGAAAATCGCCGGCCAGCGTTCGCAACAGGAGGCCAAACAGACCTACGCACGGGTGTTTTACTATTATCTGATTGCGGCCGGTCTGGTGACCCTGGGAGCCACCTTTACTCTGGATTACATTTTAAAATGGCGCCTGTTCGACAATTTCTACCTGCTGGGTCCGGCCTACTGGCCCGGCATTCCCATTATTCCGGTGATCCTGCTGTCCTATTTCTGCTTTGGCATTTACGTGATCTTTACCCCCGGCTTTTATATTCAGAAAAGAAGCGGGCTCATGATCTGGTTTACCGGCACCGGCGCCCTGCTCAATGTGCTGGTGAATGTGTGGCTGCTGCCCCGAATCGGCATCTGGGGAGCGGCCCTGGCTACCCTGGCCAGCTACGCCAGTATGGCCGTGCTGATTTTCCTGGTCGCGCAGCGCATTTACCCCATCCCACTGCAGGCCGGGCGCATCCTGAAGTCCCTTTTCCCCCTGCTGCTGGGCGTGGCCCTCTACTACCTCCAGCCCCTGAATTTGTTTGCCCGGCTGGCTATTCTGGTTGTAATTTGCCTGTGGTATTACTGGCGCTGCCTGACGCCCGAAGAACGCCGGCTGTCTCTCCGGCTGTTGCAGGCAGTCAAATCCTAAGCGAGGACGTATTCCCATGAATTCGACCCTACCACTGCGGGTGGCTTTCCTCTGGCATCAGCATCAGCCGTACTACAAAAATCCTCAGACCGGTCTTTACGACATGCCCTGGGTGCGCTTCCACGGCACCAAGGACTATCTGGACATGATTCTGATCATGAAGGAATTTCCCGAGCTGCGCCAGACGATCAATCTGGTGCCGTCGCTGCTCCTGCAGCTGGAGGATTATGTCCACAACGGCGCCCAGGATAATGTGGATGTCCTGAGCTGGATACCGGCCGATCAGCTCAGCGATCAGCAGCGCCGGGCCATCCTGGACAATTTTTTTCTGGCCAACCGGCAAACCATGATCCAGCCTTACCCGCGTTACCGGGAGCTGCACACCCGGTACCAGGACAAATCCCGTTTTCTCTCACCGGAAGAGATGGTGAAAAGCTTCAGCGAGCAGGATTTTCGCGATCTGCAGGTGTGGTACAACCTGACCTGGATCGGCCGGGAGAGCCGCAAGCGTCCGGCGGTGGCCCGCCTGTTCGAGAAGGGCCGCGACTTTTCCGAAGAGGACAAGCAGAGCCTATTCCAGGCCACGCGAAAAATCCTGGCCGACATTATTCCCACCCACCGCCGGATGTGGGAAAGCGGCCAGCTGGAACTGACCACAAGCCCGTTTTACCACCCAATTTTGCCACTGCTCATCGACCAGCGGGTGGCACGGGAGAGCGACCCGAGCATTCAACTGCCCCGCCGCCTGTTTCGGCATCCGGAGGATGCCGAGGCCCAGCTGAAACGCGGTCTGGATTATTTTGCGCGCCTTTTCGGGCGCCGCCCGGCCGGTGTCTGGCCGTCCGAGGGAAGCGTGTCCGAGGCGGCCGTGGACCTGATCGCCCGGCAAGGGGTCCAATGGCTGGCCACCGACGAGGGCATTCTGGCGCGCAGCCTGGGCAGTGAGTTCTCCCATCCCCGAATCTACGCCGTTTACCAGTGGAACCGGGCGGGCAAGCCCGTCCACCTGTTTTTCCGCGACCATTACCTGTCCGATGCCATCGGCTTTGTTTACAGCCAGTGGGATCAGGAGAAGGCGGTGCAGGATTTTGTCAATCGCCTGCACGGGGTTCGCAACAAAATTCTGGCCTCCGGGGGCGAGGAAGCCCTCCAGCAGGCGGTGGTGTCGGTCATACTGGACGGCGAGAATTGCTGGGAGTACTACCCCGAGGACGGCCGCCCGTTTCTGCGCGCGTTGTTTACCGCCCTGCTGGAAGATCCCCTGATTACCACCGTCACCTTCTCACAGGCCCTGGAGGAAGTGAACCAGCGGCCGGTGCTGCAGCGGATTCATCCCGGAAGCTGGATTAACAGCAATTTTAACATCTGGATCGGATCCGAGGAAGACAACCGCGCCTGGGAGCTGCTGAAAAGCACCAGGGATTTTCTGATTCAGATGGAAAAAGAGGGCAGGGGGGACGCCAAGACCCGAAGCCGCGCCTGGGAATACATTTACGTGGCCGAGGGCTCCGATTGGTGCTGGTGGTACGGGGATGAACACTCCTCCGCGCAGGACCTGGAATTCGACCGCCTGTTTCGGGAAAATTTAATGCAGGTTTACCAGCTCTTTCACCAGGAAGTCCCGGCCGAGTTGTTTCAGACCATCAAACAGGTTCACTTCGATCGCTTTGCTTCCCTGCGTCCCCGGGGCTTCATTACCCCCGAGCTGGACGGGCAGGTGAGCTCCTTTTTCGAATGGCTGGGTGCGGCGGTTTACGAAGGCAGCAAAGCGCCTCAGACGGCCATGCACCAGGTCTCCCGCATCATCGACAAACTGCATGTGGGCTTCGATGCCAGGAATCTGTATCTGCGCATCGATTTCCACGAAGCGCCGGGCCCGGATGCCGAGTTTGTCCTTTCGGTGAAGGTTCCTCATCAGCTGACCGTGGTCATGCATCCCGAAAAGCAGCGCATGGAAAAATTTGAAGTTCACAACAGCTCGTACCGGCGGAAAAAGCTCCGGCCCACCTTTCAGCTGGGACAAATCCTGGAGGCCGCCATCCCGTTTGCTGAGCTGAATGTGAAGCCCGGGGACACGCTGGGGTTTCAGATCCGCGTGAGCCGGCAGGAACAGGTGCTGGAAACCTTTCCTCACATCAGCATCATCCAACTGGAAGTGCCGGACGAGAATTACGAACTGCAGGAATGGATGGTGTAGTGCGGTGAGGCCTGCTGGATCAGTAAAATTTGCTCCCTTCACCGAAACCGCCGGGGAATAGGCATGGCGCTGTTGAAAAGACTTGGCTCTCTGCCCGGCCTGTGGGTCATCCTGCTTACCCTGGGGCTGTTCTCGCGCTGCGGCCACAGCTCGACGGCCTGCCGCCAGAGCTTCCATCTGCTGTTCCTGACCCGAAGCCAGCCGCTCACCCTGTGGGTGGGAGAAGACCTGAGCGGGGAATGTTCCCTTTCCCGGCTGGTGCAGGTGGTTCTGGACGAACCGGAGGCGCGCACCCTTTACACCCTGCTGGAGGACTACGGGCAGTGGCAGTGGCTGAAGCGCGTGCGGGATCGCCTGCAGCACTTCGCCGTGGATTCCCTGAGCAGGCAACAGAACCTATGGCAGGACCGATCCGGTCGCATTCAACTGAGTGCCCCGCCGGCGGACTCGCTGCGCATGCAGGCCTTCTGGGACCACATTGCCGGCACGGGAAGTGGGGCGGAAAGCTGGAACCGCACCCGGGGCCGGGACGGGCTGCAGGAACCAGTGTTTGTGAAGGGAACCGCCGTGTTGCGCTACGCCTACCCGGCCGGACTTTATCTCAATTACCAGATTGACCGGGTTTACCTCTTCCCGGAAGCCGGGCTGCTGGTCATTTTTACCAGGCAGGAACAACTGGCTCCCGGTCTGGATACCATGAATGGATTTCTTGTTTACCAGTTAAACACGCCCCGGCTTTAGGCGGCGTGGCGGAAAAACGGCACACGAGGGTTTCTGAAAATGGAGCCGAACCAGCAGGACTTGATGTTTTCTCCGGAAGCCCAGCGCACCGACAGCCTGTACCAGTACCTCTCCCGCAGGTACGCCCTCAGGCAGGAAACCGTCTCCCTTGGCGAACACAGGCTCCATTTTTTTCGGGTAGCAGATCCGGACCGGGTGATCGACCGGGTACTGGAGGCGCATGCCGACCCCGACGAGCACATTCCCTACTGGGCCGAACTGTGGCCGTCGGCACTGGCCCTGGGAAAGTTTCTTTTTGAACAGCAGCCCGACCTGGAAGGCCGGCGACTGCTGGATCTGGGCAGCGGCAGCGGGTACACCGGATTGGTGGCTGGACTGCTGGGCGCCGGGGTGGTCTTCAGCGACAACCAGCCGGACGCCCTCCGGTTGTGTGAATTAAACTGGTGGCTGAATTTCCACAGACCCGCCCAGTTCTGGCAGATGGACTGGCGAAACCCGCCGCCGGTGGAACCGTTTCCGGTGATTCTGGCTTCCGACGTGGCCTACGAGCGCCGGCTGTTCCAGCCCCTGGCAGCGGCGCTGGACCAGCTGCTGGCGCCGGAGGGAGTCATCTACCTCAGCGAGCCCAATCGGGCCCTGGCGCGGGGTTTTTTCCAGATGCTGGCCGAACGGGGCTTTAGCTGGGACCGCGCCGAGCTGGCCGTCCCCGGGCCCTCCAGTAAAGCCATTGCCGTCTCCCTGTACACCATCCGCCGAAAGTGATCTTACAACCCGCGCCAGAGCAGTCCAAGAAGGAGCCCGTCAGGCCAGAAAGTCCAGCAAAAGGCGGTTAAATTTTTTCGGGTATTCCCGGGGTGGCCAGTGGCCGCAGTTCGGAAACAGGACCAATTTAGCCTGTGGAAAGCGGGGTGCGGCGTTCCGGGAAGCGTCCACAGAAATGAGCCGGTCTTTTTCGCCGTGTACCAGCAGCACCGGGCAGCCAATTTCGCCCAGGCGGTCTAAATAGCAGGTTCGGGGCCGGAGCAGCCAGATTTCCTGGCGCAGGAAGGCCTGCCAGCCCGGTGCCGACCCGGCGCGGCGAATGGCTTGCTGCATCTCGCTGACCAGGTCCGGCGTGATTTTCGAGGCATCGTGAATGATGTTCCGCAAACCGAGCGCCACCAGAGGGCGCCACCGCTTCAACAACCAGCGCACCAGGGCATGTAAGCCGGGCAGGCGCACGGCCAGGTAGCCCAACACCGGATAGGGAACCCGCTCGCTGAGGCCATAGCTGCCCACCAG